>NZ_JAWLNX010000036.1:0-70632 GCF_035320975.1 Saccharopolyspora mangrovi
CCATCACCCACGACCCATTTCAGAGCCGCACGATCCGGGGAGTCATTTCCTCGGTGATTCCCGCTCTCGCGGTGTTTCCCACTTTAGACCATCCTGATTTCCTCGGTCAAACCGGGGGGTCTCATTCTCGTCCGTCACCATTCCGTGACCTGCAAGCAAGTCCCGCACTCGGCGACATCAAGCGAAAACAACCGCTCAATCGGTATTCACATTATCAAAATGTCTTACCCGTTTTCCGGGACCCGTCCACGCTAACACCCGGAGGCTTAAGCGAGGTTCTCGGGGCCCCGTCAGGCCCGGCCCGGTTTTTCCCGGTCCGTGTCGCGCTGACCTGGAATACTTTACGCACCCCGAAAAACCCGGTGAACACCACCCCCCCTTTAAGGGTGAAACCCCAGGTCAGCACCCCAATTGGACCCCGTAGAGGGCTTCCAGCTCCATGAGCGTGGAATCGCGGTCCGAGTGGTGGACGCCGACCATTCCCGCCGCGACCGCCCCGTCGACATTGCGGCGGAGGTCGTCGACGAACACGCACTCCCCCGGATCGAGCCCGAGCCGGCGTGCGGTGAGCCGGTAGATCTCGGCATCGGGTTTGGCGAACCCGACGACCCCGGACAGCACCACCGCGTCGAATTCGTCCACCAACCCGGGCTCCGAGAGCTGGTCGGCGTTGGAGACGACCGCAGTCCGCACACCGGTGGCGCGAACGGCGCGCGCCAGCGCAGCCATCCCGGGCTCGTCGAGCACTCCGGCGTAGTCGAGAAGCAGTCCGCGCAGATCCACGTGCAGCACCGTAATCCACACGATCGAGTGGGACTGCCCGAGAAGTGACCGAAACAGGGGGTCTCGCGCCTCTTCCACATCGAAGGCGACATCAACGACGTGGGAGGTCCGATGAACGCAGTCCAGCCCAGCACCCAGCTCCTGCCCCGCAGCGCGCCGCCGCCACCCGCGGTCCCGGAGTCCGCTCAGCGCAGCGCGGTGGCGATCGCCTCGACGATCGGCAGGCAGGTCTTTGACGTGCTGGCCGGGCGAACACGCGCGGAGCGCGTGCGCGACAACCTCACGGCCACGGTGTTCGGCAACCTGATCGGAGTTCGGCTGCACGGTGCGCACCACCCGGACTACCGGTTGCGGTCGGTGCACGCCTGCGCGGTCGGCGATTCGGCGGTGGAAGCCTGCCTGATCGTCGGCGCGCACCGGGTCCGCGCGCTGGTGCTGCGGCTGGAACGGCAGGCGGAGCGGTGGGTGTGCACGCGGCTCGCCCCGATCGAGCGCGGCGCGATCTAGGAGAGCGGGACTTCCCAGGTCACCGTGGTCCCGCTGTCCGGGGACGAGGCGAGGGTGCAGCGCCCGCCGGCTGCTGCGGCGCGTTCTTCGAGGTTGCGGAGGCCGCGCTTGCTGACGTCGCGCGGAATCCCGCAACCGTCGTCGACGACCTGCAACCGCAGCCCGGACTCGGATCGGCGGACCCGGACCAGGACGGTGCGGGCGCCGGAGTGCCGAACGACGTTGGACAGGGCTTCGCGCAGGGCGGCGCGCGCGTGATCGGCCACCGGGACCGGGACGTCGGTGAGGTCGCCGTCGATCTCCAGCTTCGGCGGGCGACCGAGCAGTTCACCGGCGATCTGCACCTCGGACCGGATCGAGTCGTCGAGCGCGGGCGCTTGCGTGGGCGTCTCGGGGTCGGCCGAGCGCAGCGTGCGGGCGGTCGCGCGGACTTCGGCGATGGCCTGGTCGATCTGCTCGACGGTTTCGGCCAGCCGGTCGGCGTCCGCGGTGTCGAGGCTGCCCTGGACCCGGCGCTGCAACACGTCCAGCTGCACCCCGGCGGCGTAGAGCCGTTGCACGATCACGTCGTGTAGGTCGCGGGCGATGCGTTCGCGCTCCTGGTAGACGGCGATGCGCTGCCGGGCCGTGGACCCCTCGGCCAGCACGAGCGCGAGCCCGGCCTGCGCTGCGAAGGAGGTGAGCACGTCGACCGCGACGCGGTTGAAGGTCGAGGCCCCGCGGCGGCGATAGACGGCGAGCGCGCCCAGTCGCCGTTCGCGGGTGCCGAACGGGGCGACCGCGAACGGGCCGTAGACCCGCAGCGACGCGGGCACGTACGGCGCGGTCAACGGGTCGTCGATGAGGTCGTCGACGACCACGGGAACGCCGCTGCGCGCGACGCGGGCGGCTGCGGAACGGGAGGACAGCACGGTGCCGACGGGGTCGGCGAGCGGGCCGGTCGCGCTCGGTGCGCCGTAGGCGGCTTCGACGGTGAGCCGGCCGTCGTCGGCGCGGACGGTGACCACGCCGAGATCGGCTTCGGCGAGCTCCGCGGCACGCCGGACGACCAGCGGCAGCACCGCCTCGGGATCTTCCGCGGACAGCGCCACCCTGGTGATCTCGGTGGACGCGGTGAGCATCCGCCTGGCGAGGGTGGAATCCATGACGCTTTCGAGGCTATAGCGCCCGTGGACGCGGTGAAGGGAGTTGCGAGTGCGGTTCATGACACATCCGCCGTGGTCACGGCCGACACGGTGCCGCCGTCGACGCTGAGGACGAGGTCGGCTCCCCCGATCTCGCTGCCCCGGTGCGTCACGTGCACGACGGTCCGGCCGCGGAGGCGGTCGCGCAACCGGTGCAGCAGCGCGTCCGCGGTCTCGGCGTCGAGGTGCGCCGTGGGCTCGTCGAGCAGCACCAGGTCGGCGTCGGCGAGCAGCGCTCGGGCCAGCGCGAGCCGCTGGGCCTCGCCGCCGGAGAGCTCGGTTCCGCCGCTGCCGACCTGGGTGTCCAGGTCCCAGCCGGGCAGTCCTGCGGTGTCGAGCGCCTCGGCGAGTTCGGCGTCGGTCGCGCGCGGTGCCGCGAGGCGCAAGTTCTCGCGGATCGTGGTCGTCACCAGCTGCGGGTCCTGCGGGCACCAGGCGACGCGTTCGGGCACCCGGGCGAGACCGCGCGCGGCGGGCAGGAATCCGAGCAGCAGCGCGAGCAGCGTCGACTTGCCCGCACCGGAGGGACCGACGACGGCGACCTGCGATCCGGCAGGCACGTGCAGGTCGACGCCGGTGAGCACGGGGTTGCCGTCGGGCCAGGCGATGTCGGCGCCGACCAGCTCGATCTCGCCACCGGTTCCGGTCGGGCGCTCCTCTGCGGCTCGCCCCTCGAGCAGCGGTGCGATCCGGTCGTGAGCGGTGCGCAGGGTCCGCCACTGCTGCGCGGCGGGCGGCAGCAGTGCGACGGCTTCGGCCGCGGCGAGCGGGACCAGCGCGAGCAGCGGCGCGAGCTCGGGGGCAAGTCGCCCTTCGGCGACGGCTGTCGCGGCGAGGTGGGCGCTGCCGAGCACGGCTGCGCCGATCAGCGCGGTGTGCACGGCGGTCGCGGCTCCGGTGCCGAAGGCTGCGCGGCGGGCGCGGACGGCGAGCCGGGTGTCGGCGTCGGCCAGTTCGGCCCTGCGACCGGTGTGCGCGCCGAAGGCGAGCAGCTCGGCGGCGCCGTCGAGCAGCGCGAGCACGCGGGCGGCCACGACGCGGCGGCCTTCGGCGACGGCGTCGCTGGCACGCCGTTCGGCGATCACCGCGACGGCGGGGGTCATCACGCTCGCCACCGCCAGGGCGAGCGCGAGCACCAGGCCGGCTTCGGGGAGCACCAGCGCCTGCACGACCACGGCGGCGGCGAGCACGACGAACGCGATCAGCGGTGGGAGGAGGACGCGCGGGATCTGGTCGCGGACCTTGTCGACGTCGTCGACGAGCCTGGCCACGCCTTCGCCGCGCCGGAGCCCGGCGGTGCGGACCGGTCCGAGCTGGACCAGCGCGGACCACAAGCGTTCCCGCAGGTCAGCGGCGGTCCGGAAGGCGGCGTCGTGGGTGACGAGGCGTTCCAGGTAGCGCAGTGCGGCACGGGAGAGGGCGAAGGTGCGGACGCCGACGACCGCGACGGACAGCGTCAGGATCGGTGGTTGCTGGGACGCGCGGGCGATGAGCCAGGCGGAGGTGGCGGTGAGCGCGAGCCCGGAGAGCAGCGACAGCGCGCCGAGTCCGGCTCCGGCCAGCGTCCGGGGCCGGATCAGGTCGCGCAGCCTGCCGCGCGCGGTGCGCTCCGCGCCGACCGGCACCTCGACGACCGGGGCGGACGTCTCGGTTTCGACGCCCTCGAACCCCGGCCGGTGGCTGGCCAGCACGACCGTCGCCCCGGCTGCCGCCGCGCGCTCGACGGCGGCGTCGACGTGCCGCGCGCTCGCCGCGTCCAGGTGCGCGGTGGGCTCGTCGAGCAGCAGGAACGTCGCTTCGCCGCGCAGCCGCAGCAGCGCGCGGGCGACGGCGACGCGCTGCCGCTCGCCCGCGGACAGCTCGTCGATGCGGCGGTCCCGCAGTTGTCCGGCGGCGGCCTCGGCGAGCGACTCGTCGAGGTGCGCCGACAGGTCGGGCTGGTCGGCGGTGGCGACCAGGAGTTCGTCGCGGACGGTGCCCCCGGTGAAGGTCGGGTGCTGCGGCACCCAGGCGATCCGGCGGCGCCACTCCTCGACGGTGGGCGTGGCTCCACCGCAGGTCACGGTGCCGGAGTCGGGCCGCACGAAGCCCAGGAGCACCGAGAGGGCGGTGGACTTCCCGCTGCCGCTGGGCCCGATGTCGTCGAAGGCGAGTCGCAGCGCGGATCCGGGGCGCGCGGTGAAGCTCAGGCCGTCCGGTGCGAAGCCCTCGCGGCGCCGGACGCGCAGTCCGGACACCCGCAGCACACCGGGTTCGTCGTCCGGGTTCCCGGTGATCGCGAAGCCGGTCGGATCGGGCTCGGAGACGATCTCGTCGACGCGCCGGACGGCTTCGACACCGTCCTCGCTGGCGTGGTGCGCGGCCCCGACCGCGCGCAGCGGCAGGTAGCACTCCGGCGCCAGGACCAGCACCAGCAGCCCGGTGGTCAGGTCGAGTTCGCCGGAGACGAGCCGGAGTCCGATGCCGACGGCGACCATCGCCACCGACAGCGATGAGAACAGTTCCAGGACCAGCGCGGACAGGAACGCGATCCGCAGGGTGGCGACGGTGCTGCGGCGGTGCTCTTCGCTGACCTTGCGGACCACCTCGCGCTGCGCACGCGCGCGGCCGAAGGCGGTCAGCACCGGCAGCGCGCGGATCAGTTCGAGCAGCCGGGCCGACAGCCGGTGCTCGGAGTCGGTCGCGCGCGCGGTGCGCTGCTCGGTGTAGCGGCCGACGAGCCAGGCGAACAGCGGGATCAGCGGCACGGTCAGCACCACGACCAGCGCGGACACCCAGTCGGTCCAGAGGATCCAGGCGCCGACCAGCGGAGGCACGATCGCGGCGGTGACCAGCGCGGGCAGGTACTTGGTGAAGTAGGCGTCGAGCGCGTCCAGGCCGCGAGTGGCCAGCGCGGTGAGCTCGGCGGGGCCGCGCTTGCCGATCCACTCCGGTCCGCGTCGCAGCGCGGAGTCGAGCAGCAGTGCGCGCAGTTCCTCCTTGGCCCCGGCGGCCGCGCGGGCGGACACGGCTTCGGTCGCCCAGCCGAGGACGGCCCGGGCGACGACGGCGATGGCGAGCACGACCAGCCGGTCGCCGATCTCGGCCGCGGGCACGCCGCGCACCACGACGTCGGCGAGCGCGCTGCCGATCGCCCAGGCCTGCGCGATGAGCGCGATCGCGTTGCCGGCGGCCAGCGAGCCACCGACGAGCAGTGCGCGCCGGGTCGCCCCGGACAGCCGGGGCAGGGCGCCGAGCGGCCCGGTCACGGCGCGTGCACCGGTGGGATGTGCTTGGTTCCGATGCGCTTGCGGAACACCCAGTAGGTCCAGCCCTGGTAGATCATCACGGCCGGGGTGCCGAACGCGGCCACCCAGGTCATGATCATCAGCGGGTAGTCGCTGGCCGCGGTGTCCTCGATGGACAGCGAGAACGCCGGGTCCACCGTGGACGGGATGACGTTCGGCCACAGCGAGCCGAACAGCGTCACCACCACGCCGGTCAGCGCCACGGCCTGCAGGAAGAACGCCTGCCCCTCCCGGTCGGCGGCCACCCGGGCGAGCCCGAGCAGCCCGGCCACCAGCGCGATGACCAGCGGGATCCAGGTCCAGGCCGAGCCCTCGCGGAACTGGGCCAGCAGCACCAGCGCGACCACCGGCAGCAGCAGCGGCAGCCCGGCGCGCAGCGCGAACTTGCGGACGCGCAACCGCATCTCGCCCTCGGTCTTGAGCGCCAGGAACACCGCGCCGTGCAGCATCGAGAAGGTGACCACGGCGATCGCGCCGACGACGGCAGGCAGGCTGAAGATCGTCCACCAGCCGCCGACCCGGTCGCCGTTGGCGTCCAGCGGCAGGCCGAAGACGTTGGCCGACAGCACCAGCCCCACCACCGCCGGCGAGATCCAGGACGCCAGCACGATCACGGTGTCCCAGGTGCGCCGCCAGCGGTCGGTGTCGACCTTGCCCCGGTACTCGAAGGCGACGCCGCGTCCGATCAGCGCGAGCAGCAGCACCAGCAGCGGCAGGTAGGCGGTGGAGAACAGCGAGGCGTACCAGCCGGGGAAGGCGGCGAAGGTGGCTCCACCGGCCACGATCAGCCACACCTCGTTGCCGTCCCACACCGGGCCGATGGTGTTGATCAGCACCCGGCGCTGCGTGTTGTCCCGCCCGAGGATCGGCAGCAGCATGCCGACGCCGAAGTCGAAGCCCTCGAGGAACAGGTAGCCCAGCCAGAGCAGGGCGATCACGAGGAACCAGAAGGTGGGGAGATCCATCTCGGCCTCTCAGTACGCGAAGGACAGGGCTTCGTCGGATTCGGAATCGCCCGCGGACTTGTCCGGTGGCATCACGGCAGCGAACCCGCCCCGCGCGAAGCGGACCATCAGGAAGACCTCCACGACCAGCAGCACCCCATACAGCGCGGTCAGGCTGATCACCGAGGTCAGCATCTCGCCGGGCGTGACGCCGGAGGACACGGCCGACGCGGTGAACATGTAGACACCGTCCACACCGGACGGGTTCGGGTTGGGCGCGACGACGAACGGCTGGCGCCCCATCTCGGTGAACACCCAACCGGCGATGTTGCCGCCGAACGGCGCGCCGATGCCCAGCACCGCCAGCGGCGCCCACAGCTTGCCCGCGGGGAAGCGCTGCTTGCGGGTCAGCCACAGCACGACCACGCCGCCGAGCGCCGCCAGCCCGCCGAAGCCGATCATGAACCGGAATCCCCAGTAGGTCACCGGCAGCAGCGGCTGGTAGTCGATCGGCTGTCCCGCGAACTGGCCCAGCCTCGGGTCGTTCGGGTAGTGCGTGCCGTACTCGGCCTGGTACCGCGGGATGAGCTCGTTGACCCCGTCGACCTCGCTGGTGAAGTCGCCTTCGGCGAGGTAGGACAGGATGTAGGGCACGGTCAGGCTCTTGACGTCCTCGCAGTTGGGGCTGCGGACGTCGCCGACCGCGAAGATCGAGAAGCTGGCCGGCGCCTCGCTGTGGCACAGCGCCTCGGCGGAGGCCATCTTCATCGGCTGCTGGTCGAACATCAGCTTGCCCTGGATGTCGCCGCTGATGGCCAGGCCGGCGAAGGCGACGACGGCGACCCAGGCGCCGAGCCGCATCGATCCGTGCCAGGTCCGCCGGTCCTCCTCGTCGACCGGCTCGCCGGTCTCCTCGGCGCGCTTGCGCTGCCGGACGATCTGCCAGGCGGCGATGCCGATCAGGAATCCGCCCGCGACGGCGAAGCAGCCGAAGATGGTGTGCGGGAACGCCGCGAGCACGGTCGAGTTGGTCAGCACCGCCCAGATCGAGATCAGCTCGGGCTTGCCCTCGACCATCCGGATGCCGACGGGGTGCTGCATCCACGAGTTGGCGGCCAGGATGAAGTACGCCGACAGCACGGTGGCCAGCGAGAACGCCCAGGCGCAGGCCAGGTGGACGCCCTTGGACAGCCGGTCCCAGCCGAAGATCCACAGGCCGAGGAAGGTCGACTCGACGAAGAAGGCGAGCAGGCCCTCCATCGCCAGCGGTGCGCCGAAGACGTCACCGACGAAGCGGGAGTAGGAGCTCCAGGCCATGCCGAACTGGAACTCCTGCACGATCCCGGTGACCACGCCCATCGCGAAGTTGATCAGCATCAACTTGCCCCAGAACTTGGTCATCTTCAGGTATCGGCGGTTCCCGGTGCGGTACCAGGCCGTCTGCATCCCGGCGACCAGGATCGCCAGTCCGATGGTCAGCGGAACCATCAAGAAGTGGTAGACGGTCGTGATCCCGAACTGCCAGCGCGCGATGTCGAGCAGATCCACGCCACCACACTGCCGCGCGCACGTACGCGCGCGCAGAGGCAAGGGCCCCCAATCGCCCGGTCGAGCGTCCTGACTTCGACGGGACCAAAGTCCTCATCCACGCAGCGCGACCTCGACGCCCGTCAGGGGCGAATCGCCCCGAACGATCAGGTGCCGAACCCGATGCGGACGGTCATCGCAGAGCTTCCGCCACAGCGTCCGCCGCTTCCACCACCATCGGCCCGATCTCGTCGGCCGCGATCGGCTGCAGCGCCACCACGCCGACGCTCGCCCGCAGCCCCGGGACCCCGCGCACCGGCGCGGCCACGCCGAACGCCCCTTGCTGCAGGTCACCGCCGCTGGAGATCCACCGGGGAACGCCGACGGGCAGGTCCACGGCCCGCCCGGCGGCACCGCGCTGGACCGGGTGACGCGTGCCGACCCGGTAGGACACGTGGTAGCTGGTCCACGAGGGTTCGACGACCGCCACGGCCTGCGCCTCGCTGCCGTCGGCGACGGTCAGGTGCGCGGTCGCGCCCACCTTCTCGGCCAGCCCGCGCAACGCGGGCGTGGACGCGACCCGCAGCTGCGGCAGGACCCGTCCGGCCAGCCACAGCACGCCCAAGCCCAACCTGACCCGCGAACCTTCGCGCCGCACGAGCCCGCGGCTCTGCAGGGGCCCGAGCAACCGGTACACGGCCGCGCGGCTCACGCCGATGCGGGTGGCGAGGTCGCTGATCGTCGGCGCTTCGCTCTCCGCGTCGGCCACCGCCTGCAGCAGGCTCAACCCGCGCTCCAGCGTCAGCGAGCTCTCCTTGGTGCCCGCCGGCACCTCGTGCGGGAGGCGCGGAGCGGCGTGCGCCGGATCGGGTTGGGCCATCGCGTCACCTCCGAGCCGCCGCGAGCACCGTGCCGGTCACCTCGCCGAGCCCGACGACCGAGCCGCCGGGGCCCGGCGCGCTGCCACTCAGTGTCACCCGGTCGCCGTCCTGGAGGAAGGTCCGCTGCTCGCCGTCGGACAGCGTGATCGGGTCCGATCCGCCCCAGGTGAGCTCCAGCAGGCAGCCGCGCTGGTCGCGCTCGGGCCCGGACACCGTGCCGGAGGCGAACAGGTCGCCCGGCCGTGCCGGGGCTCCTCCGACGGTCATGTGCGCCAGCTGCTGGGCCGGTGACCAGTACATGTCGGCGAAGTTCGGGTGCGACAGCAGCGTCTCGTTGCAGTGCACCTCCAGCCGAAGGTCCAGGCCCCACGGCTCGGTCTCCACCAGGTACTGCTGCAACGGCTGGTCCGGCGGCGGAACCGGGACCCGCGCGTGCTCGAAGGCCTCCAGCGGCGTGATCCAGCCCGCGATGGAGGTCGCGAAGGACTTGGCCAGGAACGGGCCGAGCGGCTTGGACTCCCAGTTCTGCACGTCGCGCGCCGACCAGTCGTTGACCAGCGCGACGCCGAAGACGTGATCGGCGAACTCGGAGGTGGGGATGTGCGCGGCGGCCTCCCCGCCGCAGACGAAGCCGACCTCGGCCTCGAAGTCCAGCCGCCGGGTCGGGCCGAACGCGGGGTGGGCGTCACCGGCGGCCTTGCGCTGCCCGCTGGGCCGGTGGATGTCGGTGCCCGAGACGTAGACCGTGCCGGCGCGACCGTGGTAGCCGACCGGCAGGTGGGTCCAGTTCTCCGGCAGCGGCGCCGAGCCTCGCCGCAGGATGCGGCCGGCGTTCTCGGCGTGGTGCCGGGAGGCGAAGAAGTCGACGTAGTCGCCAACGGTGAACGGCATCGACAGCGTGTGCCAGTCGGTGCGCACCAGCTCGGCGCCGGCGGGCGCGCGATCGGCGGTGACGATGCCGGTGAGCCGTTCCCGCAGCTCCCGCCAGACGTCCCGGCCCGCGGCGAGCAGCGGATCGAGGGAGTCACCGGAGATCAGGTCGGCCAGCCGGGGACCGAGTTCGGCGGCGATGCCGCGCAGCGGCAGGGCGTGCCGCCCGACGCGCACCGCGACCACCGGGCCGTTGCCCGTGACCAGCACCCCGTACGGGAGGGTCTGCGGGCCGAACGGCTTGTCCGGCGCGAACTCCGCGTCCTCGATCCAGCTCAAAGCAACCCCAATCCTTCCAGTTCGGCGACGGGGTCCTTCAGCGAGCACGAGCCGTACGAGGCGAAGACGTCGCGCACCGCGTTGGCCGCGTCGTCGGACAGCGAGCGGGCCTCCTCGGCCAGCGCGGCGCCGTCGGTGCTTTCCAGCGCCGCCCGCACATCCTTGCCGGAAAGGGAGCGCGCGGTCGCGACGAGCAGGTTGAGGAAACCGTGATGGGTGAATCCGGTTTCCGGATCTTCACCCCTGACGGCGGCGTGCAGACCGGTGGTGGCCTTGAACGGCACGTCCAGCGATCCGGCGACGGCGAGGAAGTCGGCGACCTCGTCGACGGTGGGCACGGCTTCGGCGGTCTGCCCGCCGCTGCGCAGCTTCGGCCAGCAGCCGTGCTCGGCGACGCGGCGGACGCCGTCCAGCCAGCCCTCGCCTCCGCGGCGGGGCTCGACGACGCGGGTGATGTCCTCGGGCACGAACTCCGAGACGCGCTCCAGCCAGATGTCGTCGACGTCCGACGGCGCGGGCATCTCGACCATCCGCAGGGCGAGCAGCTCCTGTCTGCCTTCGATGATCGACAGCGCCTTGGGCACCCCGCCCAGTCCGGTGTCGCACACCAGCGACAGCGGGATCGGCGAGGACGGCTTGGCCTTGGCGAGCTCGGTGATCAGCTCGGCGAGGCGGGACGCCTGGCACAGCATCGGGCCGAGCAGGCCGGCGAACTCACCGGCCCGCGCGTCCAGGTGATCAGCGACCGCCTGCGGCACGGGAGTGGCCACCTCGTTGCGGTTTCCGGGCGGGAAGAGCGCGGCGTCATCGACCAGTCGGGCGAACAGGGGTGGGATGCCGCGCGGACCTGGCGCGCGAAGCTCAACAGCGCTTGACACGGTGGACACGCTAGTGCCGTTGCGGCCAGTGAACAAAGATGCCCGATAAACGGACGTCTGACCGGGTCATATGCCCTCCCTCGGACGACTTTGGCCGACATCATGCACCCCTGCGTAGTCAGCGCACCCACCACCCGGGTGGATCAGCCCGGAATACCACCCGCACGGCCCTGCACCGACTACTCCGGTCGGCTCCCCATCCTCATGTCGCACCTGGTAGTAAGGGCTCTGGCGGTGAGCTCAGCATCGCGTTCCGAGTCCGCGAAATCCGTGATCCGCTCACCGGGTCGGGGACTTTCGCCGCAGTAGAACTTAAGTTAGCCTTGCCTAAGTTGGAGGTGAGCAGGTGGGCGAGAAGACGATCCGCAGGCCGGCCAGGCCGAGCGTCGCGGAGCGAGCCAGGAGCATTGCCAAGCGAGGCGGGAAGGCGGCACTGCTGCCGTCCGGCGAGGTCTCGGCCCGCGTCGCCCCCTTGCTGCACCACGTGCACTCGGACGGGACCGCTGCGGTGCTGCTCGCCGACGACCACCCGCTGATCGCGGCCAGCTGGCACGCGCCGCGCGGTGAGCTCGCGGCGGTGCTGGAGGTCGCCGACCCGACGCCGGTGCGGCTGCGCGAACCGGTCCGCGGGCTGCTCTGGCTGACCGGATGGCTGCGGCTGCTCGACCCCGAAGAGGCGCACCACGAGGTGCTGTCGATCGTCGACGACCGCCCGGACCCGCGGCTGCTGGACGCCGGGCACGGCGCCCGCGTGCTGCGGCTGGAATCCGCGTCGATCGTGC
Source organism: Saccharopolyspora mangrovi (assembly GCF_035320975.1). NCBI lineage: Bacteria > Bacillati > Actinomycetota > Actinomycetes > Pseudonocardiales > Pseudonocardiaceae > Saccharopolyspora > Saccharopolyspora mangrovi. The sequence goes on from NZ_JAWLNX010000036.1 coordinate 11,983, forward strand.
TCGCCGACGCCGAGGGCACGGATTCGGTGGACGCCACCGAGTTCCAGGCCGCCACCCCGGACCCGTTCTGCACCTTCGAGGACGACTGGCTGCGGCACCTGGAGCTCTCGCACCGCGACGTAGTCGGACTGCTCGCCCGGCACCTGCCGGAGCAGCTGCGCGGCGGGCACATCCGCCCGCTCGGCCTGGACCGCTACGGGCTGCGGCTGCGGGTGGAGTCCTCGGACGGCGATCACGACGTCCGGCTGGGCTTCTCCCGCCCGGCCGACACCACCGAGCGCCTCGGGTTCGAACTCCGCCGCCTGGTCGGCTGCCCCTTCCTGGCCCAGCAGCGCAACGGCTCCTGACGGGAGAACCGCCCTCGGCGCTCAGGAGAGCTCGTCGGAAAACCAGGTGGGCGCGCGGGAGATGCGGCCGTGGCGGAAGCGCAGCGAGCCGTCGTCACCGATCAGGACCGCCTCGGCGATCTGGGGCTGGCGGGTGACCAGCCAGAGGAAGGCGTGCGCCACCGACCAGGCCTGCCCCTCGCGCAAGCCGTCCGAGAAGCGGACCTGCAGACCACCCGGATCGGCGTACTGCAGCTCCACCAGCACCCCGTCGCGGATGCCGAAGAAGTCGGTGGCGCCCAGCGCGCAGTTGATCGAGTCGAAGTCGCGGACCTCCCGCAGCACCCGCATGGCCAGCGCGGGCAAGGTCTCGGCCAAGGGCTCGGCTTCTTGCGTGCCCCACACGTAAACGTCCACGCGCACCCTCTCGCGTCGGCGACACCCATGCGACGGAACGGAGGACGCCCGGGGTTCCAACCGGACAGTCCCCCTCCGCCTCCGGCTGCGACGGCCACCTGGCGACGACACCGCTGCGGGTACGGTTCGTCCGGTGAGCACCCCGCGCGCCTGGCTGAGCCCCACACGCCCCGGTGAGCCCCAGGAGTTCACCGATCCCGCGGAGCGCAAGGCGATCGGCGTCGAACTGCTCGTCGTGTTCGCCGTGACCCTCGGGATGTCCGGCCTGCAGAGCCTGATCTCGCTGCTGGACGCGCTGCTGCAGCCGACGCCGCTGGCGCAGCAGCAGGTCGCGATCAACCAGCCGCAGGCCGACCTCGGGCTGCTGGACATGCTGGCGCAGCTGGTCAACGTGCTGCGGCTGCTCTCCTGGGGCGCGCTGGGCGCGTTCCTGCTGTGGCGCGGCGGGATGGCGCTGTGGAAGATCGGCCTGGACCGCACCCGGCTGAGCTCCGACGCGCTGCGCGGAGCGGGACTGGCCGCGCTGATCGGGATCCCCGGGCTCGGGCTGTACCTGCTGGCGCACGCGCTCGGGTTGAGCCTGACCGTGCAGCCCTCGACGCTGACCGACGCGTGGTGGCGGGCACCGGTCCTGGTGCTCGCGGCGTTCGGCAACGCCTTCGCCGAGGAGGTGCTGGTCGTCGGCTACGTGCTGACCCGGCTGCGGCAGCTGGGCTGGGGCGAGAACCGGTCGCTGTGGCTGGCCGCGGTGCTGCGCGGCAGCTACCACCTCTACCAGGGCTTCGGCGGGTTCGTGGGCAACGTCGTGATGGGCTTGGTCTACGGCCGGATCTGGCAGCGCACCAACCGCCTCGTCCCGCTCATCGTCGGCCACGCGTTGATCGACGTCGTCGCCTTCGTCGGCTACTCGGCGCTGCGCGGCCAGGTCAGCTGGCTGCCGTGATCTTGGAGTCCGGCGCCGGGCGCAACACATCACCCGTTCAGTCACCGGGAAAGCTAATGATCGATCGAAGTCATGCGTGATCAGCGACGATTACGTTCGCCCGGACTAGGCTCCGGGATGTGACTCGACCGCACGTCCAGAGCGAAGTCGGACCGCTGAACTCGGTGGTGCTGCACCGGCCCGGTTCCGAGCTCAAGCGCCTCACGCCGCGCAACAACGACCAGCTGCTGTTCGACGCGATCCCCTGGGTCGACCGGGCGCAGGACGAGCACGACGCCTTCGCGGAGGTGCTGCGCGGCCGCGGCGTCGAGGTGCTGCTGCTGCGCGACCTGCTCACCGAAGCGCTCGCCGACGCCCGCGCGCGGGCCGCGGCCGTGCACACCGGCGTCGACGAGCTCAGGCTCGGCGCCGACGTGGCCGACACGCTGCGCTCGCACCTGTCCGGGGCCACCGACGCGACGCTGGCGGAGGTGCTCATCGGTGGCATGACCTTCGAGGAGCTGCCGGACTCCGAGGGCCGATCCCTGGTGCGGCGGATGCACCGGCCGCACGACTTCGCGATCGAGCCGCTGCCGAACCTGCTGTTCACCCGCGACTCGTCGGTGTGGATCGGCGACCGGGTGGCGATCGCGGCGCTGGCGATGCCGGCCCGGCGGCGCGAGTCGGCGATCACCGACCTCGTCTACGCCTACCACCCGCGGTTCTCGCACGCCGCCCGCGCGTACGGCGCGCACTCGGCGCCCGTCGAGGGCGGCGACGTGCTGCTGCTGGCGCCCGGCGTGGTCGCCATCGGCGTCGGCGAGCGCACCACCCCCGCCGGGGCCGAATCGCTGGCGCGCTCGATGTTCGCCGACGACCTCGCGCACACCGTGCTGGCAGTGCCGATCGAGCAGGCGCGCGCGTCGATGCACCTGGACACGGTGTGCACGATGGTCGACCGCGACGCGGTGGTGATGTACCCGGCGGTCCAGCACTCGCTGACCGCCTACGCGCTGCGGCCGAAGGACGGCGAGCTCGACGCGTCCGGCCCGGCGCCGTTCCTGGAGGCGGCGGCCGAGGCGATGGGCATCGACCGGCTGCGGGTGATCGACACCGGGCTGGACCCGGTCACCGCCGAGCGCGAGCAGTGGGAGGACGGCAACAACACGCTCGCGGTGGCACCCGGCGCGGTGGTGGCCTACGAGCGCAACGCCGAGACGAACGCGCGGCTGGAGGACGCGGGCATCGAGGTGCTGCGCATCAGCGGTTCGGAACTCGGTTCCGGACGAGGTGGCCCGCGGTGCATGTCCTGCCCGATCAGCAGGGCACCACTCGGCGACACGGGAATCGTCGCCACCTGATCGAGCGAACATTCTCGGGTGTGATCGAGAACAAATCCACGATCTTCGAAGGACTGATTCGCCGGGGCCTATGCGTTAGCCTGGGGAACGAAATCACAACCCGCCGAGTTTTCCCAGGCAGCAGCGCTGAGACCTGCGAAAACAGCAAGGTATGGCTTGGCTTGATTAATTGAGGCAAACCTTTCTTCGCGGCCTGGAGAACTAAGGCTAACCAAATTAGAATTAGGTTCACCTTGAATGAAAATGGACTTGTTCAAGGTTATATTGATGGCATGGCTGTCACCGCGAAGAAGATTCAGCACAAGGAATCGAAGTTCGAACACCTGCTGCAGGAACAGGTCAAGAACGAGTTCACCGCCTCGCAGCAGTACATCGCGGTCGCGGTCTGGTTCGACGACAACGATCTGCCGCGGCTGGCGTCGCACTTCTACAAGCAGGCGCTGGAAGAGCGGAACCACGCGATGATGATCGTCCAGTACCTGATGGACAACAGCATCAAGCCGCAGATTCCCGCCATCGAGCAGGTCCGCAACGACTTCTCGGAGACCCGGGAGCTGGTCGCGCTCGCCCTCGAGCAGGAGCGCGAGGTGACCCGCGAGATCGAGACGCTGGCCAAGACCGCCCGCGAAGAGGGCGACTACACCGGCGAGCAGTTCATGCAGTGGTTCCTCAAGGAGCAGGTCGAGGAGGTCTCGCAGATGTCCACGCTGCTCAACGTCGTGGACCGCTCGAACGGCAACCTCTTCGACGTCGAGAACTTCCTCGCCCGCGAACAGGTGGGCGACGAAGGTTCCGACCCCACGGCCCCCAAGGCCGCAGGCGGCGCGCTTTAACGCGTAATCCGTGGTCGGCCTGCGTAGGGCGCAGGTAGCAGAACCTGAGCGGCTCCGTGGACTCCGTGCGCCACTCCTGATGCATGTCCGTCGCGGCGTACTCGCCACGAAGCCGCTCAGGACCTGCGGCGGTGCGAGCTGCTCAGGTCGGCAAAGAGAAAGCGGCTTCGCCGCTTGCCTGACGGACCATCACCCCGGGTGGCTCAGCCGCTCGGGGTGATGTGCATTTCGCTGGGCGGCCTCTGGTCGGACGGGCCGCCTGGTTGTTGCTGCGAGGTCTCCGGATCCGGTTGCTGTTGGGAGGTTTCCGGGTCCGCGGTCTGCGAGGGCGCGGTGCGCAGGATCGACGGGTCGTGCGACTCGCTGATCGAGGGCTCGGGCTGGTAGGTCTGCGTCCGCTGCCACCGGGTGTCCGGCGGCGACGACGGCGAGTGCTGCCCGGTGTTGGGCGCCTGCGTGGAACCGCTCGACGGCACCGGCGGTGGTACCTGCGGGCCGGGCTGCTGGACCACCGGCGGCCGAGCCGGCTGCAGCGGCTCCGGTTCGTGGCTGACCAGCGCGACTCCCCCGCCCACGAGCAGCACCGACCCGATCGCGGCGGCCGTGGCGGCCAGCATCGAATTGCGCTGGCGGCGGCGACGTGCGGCGGCCACCAGCGACCACTCCGCGCCGGTGCGGACCGGAACGTCCAGCCGGTCGTCGCGCAGCAGGCGCTGCAGCTCGTCGTCCAGATCCATCACACGTCACCTCCCTCGACGGTCTCGCCGAGCCGCTTCCGCAAGGACGACAGCGCCTTGCTCGCCTGGCTCTTCACCGTTCCGCAGCTGACGCCGAGGGTGTCGGCGATCTCCAGTTCGGAAAGACCTTCGTAGTAACGCAGCACGACCACCGCGCGTTGCCTCGGCGGCAGATCTCGCAGCGCCTGCCACACCGGCTCGTTCTCCAGCCGGTCCTGCTGCGGGATGGCCGGCACGTCGGGGAACTCGGCCAGCAACGTCTCGCGGCGGGTGCGGCGCCAGCGGCTGATGTGCGCGTTCGCCATCGCCCTGCGCACGTAGGCGGTGGGGTCCTCGGTGGTGCGGCTGATCTTGTTCCAGCGCGCGCCGACCTTCTCCAGCACGGTCTGCACCAGGTCCGCGGCGTCGTGCGGGTTGCCGGTGAGGGCGTGGCCGTAACGCATCAGCCCAGGCAGAGCCACCCGGACGAACTCGGCGAAATCGTCTTCTGTCGCAGCCATGTCCCCCCGGCGCGCCCGCCCAACAGGTACTCCGGACGCCTCGGCAGCGGCCGGCACGGCAGGCGAGTGCGCGGTCACCCCTCCACCCCCTAGACGCCGCCGGGTACCACTGTGGAGGGATACGCACCACCGCGCCACTTCGTTGCCCACCGCAACCGAGATCACCCGAACGGACCACGATCGATCTTCAGCGGCCACTCCGCTTGGCGGTGCGGGTAGGGGGAATCTGAGCGGCGCAAGCTGCTCGGGTGCGACTCCGCCGCTTGCCCGACGGTCAGCGGATGGTGATCTGGCGGCCTCGGAGTCCGTCGCGGGCTCGGCGTTCCGCGCTGGTGAGCGGTTCCTCGTCGAGGGAGGCGAGGGCTTCGTCGAGGCGGCGGCCGAGGGCTGCTGCCGGCTCGTCCCACTCGCGGGCGTGCAGTTCGCGGTCGAGGTCCCAGACCGGAACCAGCAGGCCGTGCGCGCGGAACGAGCCCGCGTAGCGGCTCTCCTCGCCGAGGGCCAGCTCGCCGCGAGCCGACAGCCGGGCCAGCGCGGCCAGCAGCTTCTCCTCCGGCTCCGGGCGGACCCAGCGCAGGTGCGCCTTCTCGCCCGCGTCGACCCAGTAGGCCGACGACACGCCCTCGCCCCGGAGGCGATCGGTCGGCATGATCGCGGCGTTGGCGCGCTCCAGCGACAGGGCGACCTCACCGGTCGGCTCCACATCACCGGGCAGCCACCAGGCGAAGTCCGAGTGCAGTTCGACGTCCAGGGCGGCGTCCGGGTCGATCAGGTCCTGCAGCCGGGCCGGGACCGCGCCCGCCTCGGCGGTCTCCGGGCCGACGACCGACAGCGACTGGCCCTCCTCGGCCTCCTGCACCCACTCGATCGCGCGGGCCAGGTCGCGGCTGATGTCGCCGGAGTGCGTCTGCACCTGCAGGCCCAAAAAGCGCACGCCGTCGTTGCGGTGCAGCGCGGCGGCCGCCATCGGCAGCACCGTGGCCAGGGTGATCTCCGAGCCGTCGCGCATCGGCAGCTTCGCGATCGCCGACGGCACGAACTCGCGCAGCGCGACCAGCTCGCACTCCGCGGCCAGGCCCTCGAACGGCCGGGTCACGATCACGTCCGCAGCGCCACCAGCCTTGCCGTGGCAGGCCTTGTAGCGCTTGCCCGACCCGCACGGGCAGGGCTGACGGGGACCGACGGCGCCTTCGGGCTGGGCTGGCTTGGTCGCGGCTCGCTTCGACACGGCTGATCCAATCGCTGGCGGTGACTACAACGTGACGCTACCGAACTGGGCGGAATCGGGATCAGCCAGGTGGAGCCGGGTGGACTCGGGCGCGTTGGTCGCCAGGTACCGCACGCCCGCGCTCCGGCACAGCTCGATGTCCACCGGATCGTCGACCGTCCAGCAGTAGGTGTCGCGGCCGAGCGCGGCGGCGCGCGCCACGAACCCCGGGTCCTCGCGCAGCAGCCGCACGTCCGGTCCGGCCAGGTCCGCCCACGGCGGCAGCACACCGCCCCGGCGGGTGCCGGAGAACCGGGAGAACAGCAGCACCGTCGGCACGCCGGGCGCGGCCTCCTTGAAGCGGCGGACCGCGGCGGGAGCGAACGACATCATGAGCACCGGCGAGTCGGCCGGGACCGCCGGCGCGGCCAGGCCGTGCCTGGCCAGCAGCGCGACCAGCTTGTGCTCCACCAGACCGCCGTAGCGGACCGGGTGCTTGGTCTCCACGAACAGCTTCGTCGGGCGCGGGCTCGCCCGCACCATGCCGAGCAGCTCGTCCAAGGTGAGCACGCCGTACTCAGCGGCGGAACGGCCGAAGTCGACCTCGGCCATCGCCGCCACGGTCAGCGCGCTGACCACGCCGCGCCCGCTGGAGGTCCGGTCGATGCGGCGGTCGTGCACGCAGACCAGATGACCGTCGCGGGTGACCCGGACGTCGCACTCCAGCGCGTCCGCGCCCTGCTCCAGCGCCAGCTCGTAGGCGGACCGGGTGTGCTCGGCGCGGTGCGCCGAGGCGCCTCGGTGCGCGACGACCTCAGGAATCTCCGCCACGCCTCCAGTATCCGGCCCCGATGTGAACACCGCTGTCACTTGTGACCCACCTCAGCGGCGCGCCGTGTCCGGGCGCGCGGCACGCGGCGGCGGAGGTGCGGCGCGGACCGCGTGGACGTGCAGCCTGCTCAGCTCCGACGGGTCCGGCGGCAGCAGCAGGCGCATGAAGTGGTCGATGAGGCGCGCGGTCACCACCGCCAGCACCGTGACCAGCGCGTTGTTGACCGCGTGCAGCACGACGCCGTCAGCCAGCGCCTGCACGCCGTCGCGGAACGCCCAGCCGAAGGTGAGCAGGCCGACCACCACGGTCACCGCCCACAGCGCCCACCAGAACCGGACCCGCAGGCTCGGCGACGGGCGCGCGCCCTTGTCCCGGTCGCCCTCGGCGACCAGCAGCGAGTGCTCCAGCTCGGCCACCGCCGCGCCCGGGACCAGCAGGTTCAGCCCCGGCACCAGCACACCGGCCACGACCTGCCAGTCCGGCCGGGCGTTGCGGACGCCGATCCGCTCGGCGGCTGCGGACCGGGCGCGCAACCCCCACAGCACCACGAACACGCCGCTGAGCGCGCCCATCAGCACCAGGATCAAGCCCGTGGTGCCGACCAAGGCGTCCGAGATCGCCAACACCGTCCGCGGCAGCGCCTCACCCCTGCTGAGCAGCAGCAACACGTAGCGCCACGCCTCGGCGAAGGTCGCCAGCGCGGCGACGCCCGCGGTCACCCACAGCGCTGCGATGGCGGTACCCGCGGTGGCTCCGGCGCGTTCGGACAGGTCGACTCGGCCGCCGGTCGGCAGAGCCAGCGGCCAGCGCCAGGCCAGCAGCGGAAAACCCCAGCGCGGCGGCGCCGGATAGGACGGCGGACCGGTGTAGGGGCGCGGCCGGCGCTGCTGCCGGGCGCGCCGCGGTCCGCCGGGCGGAGTGGCGACCCACTCCATCCGGTCTGGCTGGGGCGGAGGGGTCACAGCACGTACGGCTCGCCGTCGGCGTCATCGGACACCAGCGACCGGCCGATGGCCGACCAGCCGTTCATCCCGCGCTCGACGTTGACCGCGTCCCAGCCGTTGGCGTTGAGGTAGGCGGTGACCTTCGCCGAGCGTCCGCCCGAGCGGCACACCACGTAGACCTGGTCGGCCTCCGGGATGTCGTCGAGGCGCTCCACGAGCTGGCTCATCGGGATGTGCACGGCCTCGGGGGCGTGCCCTGCCTGCCATTCGTCGTCCTCGCGGACGTCCAGCAGCACGCTGCCCTCGGGCAGCTTCTCGGGCAGTTCCTCCGGGTGAACACCGGGCACTTGTCCAGGAGGTGGCGTAGTCACGCCCCTGATGCTGCCACGCCGGGCGTTGCCTCGGCGTGAGGGTGCGGGCAGTTTTTTGCCGGAACGTCCTCTTCGTCCGGTCGGTTTTGGTCAGAGCTGCCCCTTCCGCACGAGAAACGCCCCGGACCTGGGGCCCGGGGCGTTTCAGGGAGGGATCGGGTCAGTGGTGGACCGCCTTCTCCGAGCCCGCACCGGTGAGGGAGCGGACCTCCATCTCGGCGTACTTCTTGCCGCCCTGCTCGTCCTTGCTGATCTTGGCGCCGATGTAGCCCAGCAGGAACGACAGCGGGATCGACACCAGGCCCGGGTTCTTCAGCGGGAACAGCGCGAAGTCCAGCGACGGGAACATCGCTTCGTCATCACCCGAGACCGCCGGCGAGAAGATGATCAGCACGATGGTGATCGCGAGACCGCCGTAGATGCTGAACAGCGCACCGGTGGTGTTGAACCGCTTCCAGAACAGCGAGTACAGCAGCGTCGGCAGGTTCGCCGAGGCGGCGACGGCGAAGGCCAGCGCGACCAGGAAAGCCACGTTCTGCCCGTTGGCCGCGATGCCGCCCAGGATCGACACGACGCCGATGACCAGCGCGGTGATCCGCGCGACGCGGACCTCCTGCTGCTTGTCGTCGACCTGGCCCTTCTTGATCACGTTCGCGTAGATGTCGTGCGCGAACGAGGCCGACGCCGTGATCGTCAGACCCGCGACCACCGCCAGGATCGTCGCGAAGGCGACCGCGGAGATGAAGCCCAGCAGCAGCGGACCGCCCAGGTGGGAGGCCAGCAGCGGAGCCGCCGAGTTCACCCCGCCCGGGGCGTCCTTGATCGCCTCCGGCCCGACCATCGCGCCGGCGCCGTAGCCCAGGACCAGCGTGAACAGGTAGAACAGACCGATCAGCCAGATCGCCCACACCACCGAACGACGCGCCTCCTTGGCCGTCGGCACGGTGTAGAAGCGCATCAGCACGTGCGGCAGACCCGCGGTGCCCAGCACCAGGGCGATGCCCAGCGAGATGAAGTCCAGCTTGCTGGTCTCGGTCTTGCCGTACTGCGCGCCCGGGTTGAGCACCTTCTCGCCGGCGACCTCGGCGGCGTGGCCGAGCAGCGCCGAGAGGTTGAACCCGTACAGGCCCAGGACCCAGACCGTCATCACGAAGGTACCGGCGATCAGCAGCGCCGCCTTGATGATCTGCACCCAGGTCGTGCCGCGCATGCCGCCGACCAGGACGTAGAGGATCATCAGCGCGCCGACCACGGCGATCACGATGGCCTGCCCGCCCTTGTCGGTGATGCCCAGCAGCAGCGCGATCAGGCCACCGGCACCGGCCATCTGCGCCAGCAGGTAGAAGAAGCTCACCACCAGCGTGGACAGCGAGGCGGCCGTGCGCACCGGACGCTCGCGCATCCGGAAGCTGAGCACGTCGCCCATCGTGTAGCGACCGGTGTTGCGCAGCAGCTCGGCCACCAGCAGCAGGGCGACCAGCCAGGCCACCAGGAAGCCGATGGAGTAGAGGAAGCCGTCGTAGCCGTTGACCGCGATGGCACCCGCGATGCCGAGGAACGACGCCGCCGACAGGTAGTCACCGGAGATCGCGATGCCGTTCTGCGGACCGCTGAACGCGTGCCCCGCGGCGTAGTAGTCCGAGGCGGTCTTGGTGTTCCGGCTCGCGCGGAACACGATGATCATCGTGACCACCACGAAGATCCCGAAGATGCCGATGTTCAGCAGCGAGTTGCCGCCGGCCGCTTCCTGCGCGAGAGGAGTGGCGGAAATTGCCTGCACCGAGCTCACTTGCCGCCTCCCTCGACGTTCTCGCGGATCTGTTCGGCGACCGGGTCCAGATTTTTGTTGGCGTAGCGGACGTACCAGGTCGTGATCACGAATGTGGACACGAACTGAAGCAGGCCGAGCACCAGTCCGACGTTGATGTTGCCGACCAGCTTGATGCTCATGAATCCGTGCGCGTAGTCGGCGAGCAGCACGTACACCAGGTACCAGACCAGGAACAACGCCGACACCGGGAATACGAAGTTGCGCAGTCGCTTGCGCAGTTGGGCGAATTCGGGACTGCTTTGCGCAGCGGCCCAGGTTTCGGCGTTAATACCGGACCCGGACCCGTTTTGGTCCGTGGCGCTCACGGCTCTCCTTCCACAAAGAAAGGCTCAGCTTCGCGCAATCGCCAAGCGTGAGCCTGAATCACACAACGCCGGAACGCTACGGAACCTGACGCGTCGGTGGGTAGGTCCGTTGGGAGTACGCGTGCTAACGATCGAGTGAAGGTTGACGTCTCAATAGGATGCATCGAATTGCGTCGAATGGGAAGGTTTTCATTCGAACGGAGTATTGATCGCGCGCCCTCATGGGCGAGCCTTCCACAGAAAGTAGTTAAGGTCGAAATCAACCACCCGTTCAGCCGTAGGGGTGATCGTCTCCCGGAAGCGTCGATTCCGCGAATTCAGCGCTCGTGGCGGCCCTGCTTGGGCGCCGGTTCGGCAAGCGGCCTGCCGTCGACGAAGCCCAGCCGGTCGGGCGCGTGCAACCGCAGCATCAGCCGCGAGACGCCGTCCGGAACGCGCGCCCTGGTGGCCAGGCTGACCAAGTACGTCACCGCGAACGCCAGCGGCACCGTGACCAGCGCCGGTTGTCCGGCCAGCTCGGCCCACCCGCCCTCGTGCCCTGCGAAGTGCGAGGCCGCCGCCGAGATCAGCACCAGCGAGCCGCCGGTGATCATGCCCCACGCCGCCCCGGCCGCGGTCAGCCCGCGCCACCAGATGCCCAGCACCAGCACCGGGCAGAACGTGGAGGCGGCCATCGCGAACGCCACGCCCACGCTGCGCGTGATGTCCTGGTCGTCCACCGCCAGCGCCAGCACGACCGGCACCGCGCAGGACAGCACCGCCGCCGAGCGGAACCGCATCGTCCGGCCCCACAGCACGTCCCGCGAGGACAGCACGCCGGCCAGGCTCATCACCAGGCCGGACGAGGTGGACAGGAAGGCGGCGAACGCGCCCGCCGCGGTGATCGCGGCCAGCACCCCGCCGACCCAGTCGCCCAGCATGGCGTGCGGCAGCAGCAGCACCGCCGCGTCCGTCTGACCGGTGACCAGCAGCTGCGGCACGTACAGCCGGGACAGCAGCCCGAAGATCGTCGGGAAGAGGTAGAACGCGCCCAGCAGGCCCAGCACGTACAGCGCGGTCCGGCGCGCGCCCGCGCCCGAGGGGTTGGCGTAGAAGCGGGCCAGCACGTGCGGCAGGCCCATCGTGCCCAGGAACGTCGCGATCAGCACCGAGTAGGTCTCCAGCAGGCCCGACAGCCCGTCCTGCTGAGGGCGCAGCCAAGTGGCGTTGTCCGGCACCGAACCGGTCACCACCGGTACCGCCGCACCGGCCGGGAACCGCAGCTCGCTGCCCGCCCGCACCGGGTAGTCGCCGGGCTGCAGGTAGAGCGCACCCGCCGCCCCGGGCTCCTCCGCGGAGGTCAGCCACACCGGCTCGCTGACCTGGAGCGTCACGTCGGTCTCGACGCGGACGGTGGTGTCCTGCTGGAAGAACGGCGTGCGCGGTTCCTCCAGCGCCTGCCGCTGCCCGCTGACCAGGAACACCATCAGCAGCGCGAACGCGGGCAGGGTGATCGCGAACAGCTTCACCCAGTACTGGAAGGCCTGCACCAGCGTGACCGCCCGCAGCAGCCCGCTGACCACGCTGACGTGCACGATCAGCGCGACGACGAGAATCCCCGCCTGGTAGCGGAATCCGACGACGGCGGACAGCGTCATCCCGGCCGCCTGCAGCTGCGGCACCAGGTACAGCCAGCCGACCACCACCACGATCACCGTGGACAGCGAGCGCAGGCTCAACGAGTTCAGCCGTGCCTCGACGAAGTCCGGCATCGTGTACGCGCCGGAGCGCCGCATCGGGGCGACGACGAACAGCATCAGCGCCAGGTATCCCGCCGTGAAGCCGATCGGGTACCAGAGGGCGTCGACGCCGTCCTTCACGACCAGGCCCGCCACGCCCAGGAACGAGGCCGCCGACAGGTACTCACCGGAGATGGCCGCGGCGTTGCGCTCTTCCCGAACGGGCTTGCGAGCGGCGGAGAAATCGGTGGTCCGAGCCGAGCGGGAGCCCCACAGGCCGATGCCCAGCGTCGCGACGACGATCAGGACGACGCCGCCCACGGACCACAAGTTCGACAACATCTCACCCAGCCACCCTGGTGCCCAAGAGTCGCGACCACCTTACGCAGAGCAGCCGACGGAACCGAAACGCCTCAGCGGAAACCCGTCATTCCTCGAGCATCCCCAGGAAGTCCTCCTCGTTGCGCTCGGCCTTCTTGGTGAACAGCAGACCCACGACGACGAGGAACGGGTAGGCCAGGACGCCGAGGACCAGCCACGGCAACCGGAGTCCGAACACCTCGAAGGCGCCGAGGGAGGGCACCAGCCAGAACGCCAGCGGCAGGCCCAGCATCACCGCGGCGACGATCCCCGAGAGCAGCAGCGCAGCCTTGAGCTGCTTCTCGACCAGGTCGCGGACCAGCCCTTCGAGCGCTCCGGTCTGCACCTCCGCCTCGACGCGGACGCGCGGGACGTGCGGTCCGCGCCGGTCGGCGAGCACGACGCGCTTGCGCCTCGGCCTGGGCGATAACTCGCTCAACCGGGCTCGAACGTCGAAGCTCTCCGGGCTCATCCGGCCCCGCTCACTGCTGACCCCAGTTGTCGCGCGGCGCCTTCACCAGGCGGTCCTTGAGCTCCCTGGTGTGCCGGCGGGAGACCGGCAGCTCCTTGGCCGGTCCGCCCCCGAGCACCACCGAGTAACCGGACGAGGACATCCGCAGCTCGGTGACCAGCGTGAGGGAGACCAGGAACGAGCGGTGGATGCGCAGGAACCCGGCCTCGCCCCAGCGCTCCTCCAGCTGCGCCAGCGGGATCCGCACCAGGTGCGAGCCCTCGGTGGTGTGCAGCCGCGCGTAGTCGCCCTGCGCCTCGACCCAGCGGACCTCCTTGCGCGGGATCATCCGCGTGGTGCCCGCGAGTTCGACGGGGATGACCTCGTCGTCGTCGGCGGCTGGGGTTTCGAGGGGCTTGGGAGCGCTGCTCTGGCCGGACTGCTGCTTGTTCTTCTCGATGCCGCGCAGCGCCCGGTCGACGCGGTCGGCGTTGGCGGGCTTCATGATGTAGTCCAGCGCGCCGACCTCGAACGCTTCCAGCGCGTTTTCCTCGTGCCCGGTGATGAACACCAGCGCGGGCGGGTTGCGGAAGGCGGTGAGCACCCGAGCCAGCTCCATGCCCGACAGCCCCGGCATCGACACGTCCGCGAACACTGCGTCCACAATGGACTCATCATCGTCGCGGCGGCCGATCAGCTCCGGATCGTCGCTGCGCAGCAGGCGCAGCGCCTCGGCGGCGTCGAACGCGGTCAGCACCCGCCCGACGCGAGGGTTGCTGCCGAGCAGGAATTTCATCTCGTCGAGCCCGGCCCGCTCGTCATCGACGGCTAGGACGACGAGCCCGGCGGAGTTCTCTCGTGTACTCAATGCAACGCCATATCGTGCCGCGCCTTCGGCGCACTGTCCATGTCCCGATGTCCCTTCGGTGCCTCCCGCACCGATCCGCGAAAGTGACCGCGCACCCTAGTTGTTAGCGCAGCACAAGGGTCCTCCACGAGGGGGCAGCGGCAATATTCAGCTCTGCGAAGCCGAATTTCGCCCGATTGGATCAGTCGGTTGACCTGACGGACCCAGATCCGATCGTCGAACCGGACCACTTCTCTCCGGAACACCGCGCAAAACGGGTCCCCGCCGAGACTTCCCGGCGGGGACCCGGAGCACGAGGCCTACAGGCCGAAACGATCCCACATGGCGCGGTGTTCCAGTGCGTCGAGCCCGGAAATCAGGTTCGCCACGGGATTCCGGGACACGCCCGAGGACATGCCCAGCCGCGCGAGCAGCGGCTTGCGCCCTTCCACCGTCTGCACGTGGGCGTCGGGGAACTTGCTCTCGATGATCTCGCGCAGCGTGCCGACGCCGTCGACCAACCCCAGCTCAGCGGCCTTCGAACCGGTCCACACCTCGCCGGAGAACAGCTCGTCCTCGGTGCCCTTGAGCTTGTCGCCGCGACGCTCCTGCACCCAGCCGCGGAACTGGCCGTGCAGCTCGTCCTGCAGCCCGCGCAGCCACTGCACGTCCTCGGACTTCTCCGGCCGGAACGGGTCGAGCCGGACCTTGTTCTCACCCGCGGTGTAGACCCGGCGCTCGACGCCGAGCTTGTCCAGCAGACCGGTCATGCCGAAGCTGGCGCTGACCACGCCGACCGAACCGACCAGCGAGGTCTGGTGCGCGTAGATCTCGTCGGCCGCGCAGGCCAGCCAATAACCGCCGGAGGCGGCGACGTCCTCGCAGAACGCCAGCACCGGCACGTCCTTGTCCTTCGCCAGCCCGCGGATCCGGTCCGCGACCAGGGCGGACTGGGTGGGCGCGCCACCGGGCGAGTTGATCGACAGCACCACAGCGGCGAGCCGGTCGTGCGAGAACGCGCGCGTGAGCGCTGAGTCCACGGCCTGCAGCGAGATCGAGGGCCGCCCCATCGGCGACGGCTGGGGCGTGATCACGCCGTGCAGCTTGACCACCGCCACGACCGGGCCGCGCTCGGCGACGCCGGGCAGCTTTCCGGTGAACTTCTCGGTCAGCTCCCTGGGCAGCTTGGCCGTGACCACGTCGACGAACTTCTGCGGTGCCTTCTCGTCCATACCCCGACGTTACCGGCCCGCGGCGGGCCCGGCGGCCAAACCCACGCCCGGCTCCTCGACCTGCGGCAGCGGCTCCGGCCGCACACCGGGGGCGAACTTGGGCACCCGCATGATGACCTTCATGCCGGCGCCCTTCTCGGTCTCCACGATCAGCCCGTAGTCGTTGCCGAAGGTGGCGCGCATCCGGTTGTTGATGTTGCCCAGGCCGACGTGCGCACCGGTGAGGTGGGCGTTGGCCAGCTCGGCGTCGAGCAGTTCCGGGTCCATCCCGATGCCGTCGTCGTCGACGCTGATCAGCGCCTCGGAACCGTTGTCCTCGGCGGTGACCGAGACGGTCCCGCCGCCGGGCTTGTTGGCCAGCCCGTGCCGGACCGCGTTCTCCACCAGCGGCTGCAGCGCCAGGAACGGCACCACCACCGGCAGCACCTCGGGGGCGATCTTGAGCTGCACGTTGAGCCGGTCCGGGCCGAAGCGCGCGCTCTCCAGCGTCAGGTAGCGGTCGATGTTGCGGATCTCGTCGGCCAGCGTCGTGTAGAGACCGCTGTTGCGGAACGAGTAGCGGGTGAAGTCGGCGAACTCCTGCAGCAGGTCGCGCGCGTGCTCCGGGTCGGTGCGGATCAGCGAGGAGATCGTGTTCAGCGCGTTGTAGATGAAGTGCGGGGAGATCTGGGCCCGCAGCGCGCGCACCTCGGCCAGCGCCAAGCGCTCCTTGGACTCCTGCAGCTCGGCGAGCTCGAGCTGGGTGGACACGTGGTGGGCGACCTCCGCGGCCGCCCTGAGGAGTCTTTTGCGGTCGCCGCCGGCGATCACCGTCAGCACGCCCCGGACCTGGCCCTCGACCAGCAGCGGCACGACCGCCGCGTGCCGCATCGGGCAGGGCCGCTGCTCGCAGACCACGTCCCCGTGGTCGAGGAAGTCGCGCTTGCCGGTGCGCAGCACCTGCTCGATCTTGGTGCGCAGGTCGGCGTAGTGGTGGTTGGCTTCTCCGTCCCAGGTCAGCAGGGTGCCGTCGGCGTCGACGATGCCGACCGCCACGCAGGCGAGCAGTTCCCGCAGGTGCGGGCCCGTCTTGTCGGCCGACTCCTGGTTCAGGCCCTCGCGCAGGTAGGGCGCCGCGCTGGTCACCCGGTGCAGAGCCGCCAGCGTGGCGTCCTCCACCGAGGTGTTCACCCGACGCGCCCGGCACAGCAGCACGAACATGCCCAGCACGGCGAGTGCCGCGAGCGTGGTCAGGACCATGCGCTCTGTCAACAACTCCGCCACAACATCAATCTGCCCGAGTGGCACACTCCGAATCAAGGTGGCTACGGCCAGTGCGATGTTTCCATCGGTGAACGGTACGACCGCCTTCCGATCAGCGGAATCCGTCCCCCGTTCGGCCGGCCCCACCTGTGCACAACCCCAGAAGTTGTCCACAGCTTGTGGACAACTCACTTGAGCAGCCGGGACATCCTGCGGTCCGCCAGCTGCTTCCCACCGGTCTGGCACGTCGGGCAGTACTGCATCGACCGGTCCGCGAAGGAGACTTCCCGCACCGTGTCACCGCACACCGGGCACGGCAAACCGGTGCGGGCGTGCACCCGCATGCCCGACCGCTTCTCGGCCTTGAGCCGCGCGGCGTCCTGCTGCAGCGAGCGGTCCACGGCGTCGCGCAAGATCTCCTGGACGCAGCCGTGCAGCCGGGCCACAGCGGCGGCGTCGAGCTTGCCCGCCGTGGCGAACGGCGAGAGCTTGGCGGCGTGCAGGATCTCATCCGAGTAGGCGTTGCCGATTCCCGCGATCGTGGACTGCTCGGTGAGCACGGTCTTGATCCGCTCGGTGCGTCCCTCCAGCAGCGCGGCGAAGCGGTCGGCGTCGATCTCCAGGGCGTCCGGACCCAGCTTCGCGATGCTGGGCACCTGCGCCGGGTCCTCGACGATCCAGGCGGCCAGGCTCTTCTGGGTGCCCGCCTCGGTCAGGTCGAAACCGACGCCGCCGAGGTGCACCCGCAGCGCGATCGGGCCTCGTCCGGGTTTGGGCGGAGTCGCGGAGAGCTTGTCCGACCAGCGCAACCAGCCGGCCCGCGCCAGGTGGCACACCAGGTGCAGGCCTGCGCAGTCCAGGTCGAGGTGCTTGCCGTGCCTGGCGGCAGCGGTGACCTCGCGACCGTGCAGCGACGTGTGGGGCGGGTCGGCGGTCTTGAGCGCGCTCATCGAGGCGACGTCCACGCGCGCCACCGTTCGCCCCACGGCGTGGTCGCGGAGGTGCTGGGCCAACGCCTCCACCTCGGGAAGTTCCGGCACGAACCCAGTGTGCCCCACCAGCGCCGGCGCGGTGGTGGCGTTTCCTACTCCGTCGGCTGGAGCCTGCCGTTCATGTCGGGTTCGGCGTAGAGCTCGATGTGCCTCGCCACCTGCGAGACTTCCTGCCGCACCTCGATGAAGCCGCGCACGACGCCCACCCAGGTCTCCGGCGGGTTCTCGTCGGCGTCACCCGGCGTGGACGCGGTCAGCGTCCAGGGCCGGTGCAGCACCCAGCGGATCGGGAAGAACAGGATCGCGATCACGATCAGCGCGATCAGCCAGCTGGGGATGATCACCTCGGCCGGCGTCCAGGCGATGAAGACCACCACCAGGGCCGCGAGCGCCGCTCCCACCACGATCGCGGGCGTGGAACCGCCGTTGACGTCGTGCTCGAACTCGTCCACCACGATCGGGTTGGACCACTCCAGGTTCGCCCTGATCGTCCACTCCCGGCCATCGGAGCCCCGCACCACCCGGTTCATCGTCGCCTCCCCGCCCACCCGGGCTGGTCACTCGAACGCCAATTCGCCACTCGAAGAACACCCGTCACCGAGCGTGACGCCACGGTACCGCTCATGGCACCTTCCCGGTGCGTGTTCACCCCCACCATTGTCGATCATGCCGAGCCCCCGGGCCAACCCTCGAACCCGGAAACAACCCGGCAGAACCACTACCCTCCGGGAACGGACCCCGCGGGGCGAGAAGCGCGGTACTCGTCAGGGCGAATCCTGCGGTTCTCGCCCCTCGCGGGCGGAGTCGGGAGGTGCCGGATGGATGTCGACGAGGCGCGCGAGCTGGTCCGCGAGCAGCACCGGGCCGTGCTGGGGACCCCGCGCGGCGACGGAACACCGCTGATGACGCCGGTCCTGGCGGCCGTGGACGCCGAGGGGCGAGTGGTGATCAGCACGCGGTCGACTTCGGGGAAGGTGCGCAACCTCCGGCGCGACCCGCGCGCCTGGTTGTGCGTGCTGCCGGACGCGTTCTTCGGGCGCTGGTTCCAGATCGACGCCGAGGTCGAGATCGTCGAGCTCCCCGACGCGCTGCCGCTGCTGGAGGAGTACTACCGCGCCATCTCCGGCGAGCACGAGGACTGGGAGTCCTACCGAGAGGCGATGCGCGCGGAGAGCAGGGTGCTGCTGCGACTCACCCCGACCAGCGCGATCGGCTAGCCGGAGCACGAAGGGGGACCCCCGGTGAACGGCCTCCGAACCATGAGCTAAAGTATTCACCAACAGCCCACCGGGGGCGGGAGTCACCGGGAGGCGATGAATACGCGGATGTAGCGCAGCTGGTAGCGCATCACCTTGCCAAGGTGAGGGTCGCGGGTTCGAGTCCCGTCATCCGCTCGCAGCAGTGGGGCCGAGGTTTTCACACCTCGGCCCCACTGCTTTGTCGTGCCGGTTCCAGGACGTCGTCCGGATGACTGCGCGGGTCCCACCGGAGAGCAGTGGGACCCGCACGACGAATCAGCCGTCGACGCCCAGACCGACGGGGCAGGAGACGCCGGTGCCGCCGAGGCCGCAGTAGCCGTTGGGGTTCTTGGCGTCCGACAGGTACTGCTGGTGGTAGGTCTCGGCGTAGTAGAAGTGGTCCAGCGGCGCGATCTCGGTGGTGATCTCGCCCTCGTCCGCTGCCGCAAGGGCTCGCTGGAAGGCTTCGCGGCTGGCTTCCGCTTGGGCTTTCTGCTGGTCATCGGTGTAGTAGATGGCCGAGCGATACTGGGTTCCGAGGTCGTTGCCCTGGCGCATCCCCTGGGTGGGGTCGTGGTTCTCCCAGAACGCCTTGAGGACCTGCGCGTAGCTGACCTTCTCCGGGTCGAAGACCACCAGCACCGCCTCGGTGTGGCCGGTCAGACCCGAGCAGACCTCCTCGTACGTCGGGTTCGGCGTGTAGCCGCCCGCGTAGCCGACGGCGGTGGTCCACACGCCCTCGGTCTGCCAGAACACGCGCTCCGCACCCCAGAAGCAGCCCATCCCGACCACCGCAGTGGCCAGGCCCTCCGGGAACGGCGGGACGATGCGACGCTCCGGGAACACCGCGTGGTGCTCGTCCACCGGCATCGCCGCGTCCCGGCCGGGCAGCGCCGACGACGGGTCGATCATCTTCAGCTTCGCACCGAACATGGTCCCCAGGGTACGCGGTGGTCAGCGGCGGTCCAGCCCGTTGGGATCGCCGTACCGGCCCGGTTCCGGGGCGCGCGCGTGCCTGCCGCGCGGTGGCTCCTCGATCTCCCCCGACAGCCGCCTGGCCAGCGGCGACTCCTCCGGTGGCAGGCGGCGCGGCGCCGGACGGCGCGGGAGCCCGCGCTCCGGCGGTGGCCCGACCGGCCGCGTGCCGTTCATCGGCGGGCGAGCGCGCACCGGACCGGGCCGGGACGGGACGAAGACCTCGGTGGGAGCGTCCTCCACCGCCGGAGCTCGATGACCCGCTGTTCCGGGCTGCGGGGAGGAGGTTTCGGTCGGCACGTCCGCCGGGTCCGCCGCAGGAGGCGGCTCCTTCGCGGGAGCGGAGTCGAAGAGGTGGCGGAGGCGCATCGTGGGGTCTTCGACGTACTTCCACGACAGGGTGCCCAGCACGTAGGCGATCGGGGCCGCGCAGAGCAGCATCAGCCACTGGTCGCGGATCCCGGCCAGCGCCAGCAGCTGCTGGACCGGGAAGCCCCAGACGTAGACGCCGTAGCTGCCGTTGACCCAGACCCCCGGCACCGTGAGCTTCGCCGGCCAGAAGTGCCCGGCCACGATCACCGCGTAGCTGACCGCGAAGGCCATCCACGCCGAGGCGGTGATGTTGTTGCCCATCACCACCAGCACGACCAGGCCCGCGCCCGCGGCCAGCGGCGACAGCGGGATCCGGTAGAGGTTGAGCAGCACTCCCAGCGCGAAGGCGACCAGGAACGCCACTAGCGACTCGACCGGAACGCTCAGCAGCGAACCCGCCGACTCGGCGCCCGGCGTCTGCTCCAGGTACCGGTCCCAGGCGATCAGGCCGATCAGCACGACCACCGACAGCCAGCGGAACTTCTCCTTGGCCGTGCCCAGCAGCAACAGCGCGAACAGGCCGGCGTAGGCCAGCAGCTCCATCGGCAGCGTCCACAGCGAGCCGTTGACCGCGCCCGGCCACGGGTTCTGCTCGAACACCCCCGGCAGGTCGTGCCGCAAGGTCAGCAGACCCGCGTTGTTGACGATGTATCCCCAGGTCTCGTGCGCGCGGAAGTACTCGCCGAGCGGCAAGGTGGTGATCATCGGTCCGACGACCAGGGCCATGCCGACCGACACCGTCAGCATCGGCGGCCACAGCCGAAGCACCCGCTTGACCGCGAAGCGCAGCGCGTGCGGGTCGCGCATCCAGCTCTCGGTGATCTGGAAACCGCTGAGCGCGAAGAAGCCCATCAGCACGCCCTCGTCGGGCTGCACCGGCCACTCCGGCGGGAACAGCTCGCCGCTGCCGACCAGCGGGGAGCTGTGACCGTAGATGACCAGCAGCGCACCGATCATCCGGATCCAGGCGAAGCCGTGGTTCGGGGCGGCGAACAACTCCGGGCGAGCGTGCACCACGCGCGCAGCACTCAACCCAGCTCACCCCATCGATTCGTGCCCGAAGCGGACGTCAACGCTGCGTAGCCTAGCCGGGCCCCTCGCGGTTCGGGACCCTTTACAACCCGGACACCCGTCCGGACCAGAGCGCAGACCGCATCGTTATTCGGCCGGTGCCCCCCGATGCTGTCGCCGAGTGCCAGAATGGCTTCGTTCGCAGCAGCGGCGTTCATGGAAATCCGGAAAGGGCGCTATCGGTGACCTGGCAAGACGAGTTGCAGAACCTCGACGCCGAGCTCGCGGCGGGACGCATTTCCGCCGAAGAGTACCGACAGCGCAGGGACGCCGTGCTCGGCAGGGCGCAGGGCGGTCAGACCGACCAGAGCGGTCAGGCGCCGTCGAACCCGGAGGGTTTCCCGCAGCAGGACCCGACACCACCGGCTGATCCCTCGTCCGGGGGTTTCCCGCAGCAGCAGCCCGCCCAGCCCGCGCAGCAGCAGAGCCCGTTCCCGCCCGCGTTCAGCTGGGGCGACGCCGCCAAGCAGCAGCCGCAGCAGGGCACCGGCGAGGAAGCGACGCAGGTCGTGCCGAACCCGTTCGCCCAGCAGCAACAGCAGCCGCCCGCGGACTCCAACAGCACCCAGATCGTCAGCGTTCCGCAGACCCCGCCGCCCCCGCAGTGGGGCCAGTCGCCGCCGCCGTGGACCGGCCAGAAGCAGGGCCCGCAGGGCTGGGGCCCGGTGGAGACCACGGGCACGCCGTGGGGCGATGACCTGCCCGGATCCGGCGATTCCGGCGATGCGTCCTGGATGCGGCAGGGCCCGGAGGTCTTCGAGTCGGCCGGCAAGTCCGGCAAGGGCAAGCTGGTCGCGGGCCTGTCCATCGGCGCCGTGCTGCTGGTCGTGGTGATCGTCGCGGTCGTCTTCTACTTCACCGGCGGCGGAGGTCAGCCCGAGCGCGAAACCGCCGCTCCCCCGCCCCCGCCGCCCGCGCCGACCACGCCCCAGCTGCCGGAACCGCCGGCGGCGAAGGCTCCGCCCGCCACCACGCAGGAGGTGCTGATCGCGGCGAACGGCCCGGCGCACCCGTGGACCGGGCTGCTGGACCTGCCGAACCTGCAGGGCGCCAAGGGCGGACTGCTGCAGCCCAAGACCGTGCTCGACACCGCGTTCCAGAACGGCCTCGTCGAAGGCTGGTTCAACGGCACCGACGCCGTGCAGCCGAAGACGACGCTGCTCGCGCTGAAGATGCCCGACGCCAACACCGCCAAGACCGTCGTCGACAAGTACCTGGCCGCGCAGCAGGGCCTGTCCGAGGTGGAGGAACTCTCCTACCAGGGCGTTTCGGTCGTCTCGACCAGCGCGACGTTCCGGACCGCCTACGTGGCGCACAACTACGCGGTGATCATCGACGTGAGCGGGCCGCCGGAGCAGAAGGACGCCGCTCAGCAGGCGTTCAAGGCCACCCTGGACCAGCAGCTCACCCAGACCCCTCCCACCGTCCGCGAGTGACCACCGGCTGAAGCGGGAGAAGGGCCGCCACCTCGACGTTCCGAGGTGGCGGCCCTTCTTTCACCGCGGGAAGACTTCGCTCACCCGGTCGGGATCTCGGTGAGCAGGGCTTCGAGCGCCGCCCTGGAGGCTTCGGGGCCGAACTGGGCCTCGATGGCCGTGCGGCCCGAGGCGGCCATGTCGGTCCAGGTGTCGTCCTCTGTGAGCAGGCGGGTCACCGCCGCGGCGAAGGAGACCTCGTCGTCGGCGACCAGCACGTCCTGACCCGGTTTGAGGTGCATGCCCTCGACGGCGACCGTCGTGCCCACGACCGGGACGCCGACCGCGAGGCTCTCGCCGACCTTGCCCTTGACGCCCGCGCCGAAGCGCAGCGGGGCGATGGTGACCCTGGCCCGCGCGTAGTGCGGCTCCAGGGACTCGACCCAGCCGTGGACCTCCAACCCCGGTCCCGCCAGGGCCTCGACCTCGCCGGTCGGGTTGCTGCCGATGACGTGCAGGACGGCGTCCGGGCACCGCTCGCGGACCAGCGGCATGATCTCGCGCGCGGCCCAGCGGGCGGCGTCGACGTTCGGCGGGTGGTCGAAGCTCCCGACGAACAGCACGTCGCGGCGTCCTCCGACGCGGACCGGCGCGTGGTCGATCTCGTGCACGTTGGACAGCACCCGCACGTCCGCCTCGGGCACCAGCTCGCCCAGCAGCGTCCGCTCGGCCTCGGAGACCACCAGCGTCACGTCGCAGGCCCTGGTCAGGCCCAGCTCCATCTGCTGCGAGGCGAACGCCTTGCGGCGCAACGCCTCCGCGCGGTCGGGCTCGCCCTGCCGCTCGGCGAGCTCGGCCTCCCGCTCCAGGCGCAGGAAGTGCACGTCGACGGTGTCGTAGGCGATGACGGCCTGCGGCGCGCGGGTGCGCAGCTCCTCCACCAGGCTCCAGGCAACCTGCGGCCGGGACAGCAGCGCCAGCGAGATCTCCGCCCCGGCCTCGTGCAGGAACGCTTGCTGGAGCTCCGGCTGCGGCAGCACGGTCACGCCGATCTGCTGCAGGTCCTCGGTGTAGGGCTGCAGCGGCGCGTGGTTGCCGGGGAAGAACACCACCCGGTAGCCGAGCTCGACGAGCTGCTCGAGCACCCGGAAGATCCGCACCGAGCCGGAGTCGAAGTCCGGGCGCGGCACCTGGTGGTCCTTGACCAGCACGATCGGTCCGTGGTGGCCGCGCGCGCCGCGCTGCCGGGCGAGCCACAGGTTGCGCGGCGAGGCCTCCGGGAGGTGCTCGGCGCGCAACGTCTCCGCCCACTTCTCGACGAACACCTGGCGGTTGAGCTCCTGGTGCTTCTTCACCCCGGAGCTGATGTCGGTGCCGTTGGAGACGCCCTCGTGGTGCACCACGACGGCTTTCGGCTGGACAACGGTCCGGTAGCCGGCGGCGCGGATCGCGAACGCCAGGTCGGTGTCCTCGTAGTAGGCGGGGGCGAACCGGGTGTCGAAGCCGCCGACCTGGCGGAACAGCTCCGCGCGCACCAGGATCGCCGCACCCGAGCAGTAGTCGACGTCGCGGAGCACGTTGAACTCGACCCCGCTGCCGTCGGTTCCGCGACCGTAGTTCCAGCCGTTGCCGTCGGCCCAGACGATGCCGCCGCACTCCTGCAGCCGCCCGTCGGGGTAGACCAGCTTGGCGCCGACCAGCCCGATCTTCGGGTCCGAGGTGATGGTGTCGACCAGGACGTCCAGCCAGGACTCGGTGACCTCGGCGTCGTTGTTGAGGAAGAACAGGTGCTCGCCGCGCGCGTGCTCGGCGCCGAGGTTGCAGGCGCCGATGAAGCCGAGGTTGCGCTCGGCACGCACCAGCCGCACGCCCTCGCAGGCGGCGAGCTTCTCGGCGCTGTCATCGGGCGAGGCGTCGTCGACGACGATCACCTCGAACGGCACCGACACCAGGTGGCCGCCGAGGAACCGCAGGCACTGGCGGGTGTAGGGCCACTTGCCGTGCACCGGCACGATCACGCTGACCAGCGGCCGGTCGCTGGAAGGCACCGGCAGCGGCCCGGTTTCGACCTGCTCGGCGACCTCCGGGATGCCGGGCCTGCGGCCGAGCGCGATCTCGTATGCGTCGCGGCGAGTGGTGCCGCGCGGCGCGACGCGCTCGACGACCTGGCGGTACTTGGTGACCGCGCGCTGCACCAGCGCGGAGTTCTGCGCGGCCAGCTCGGCGTTCTCGGCGGTGAGCTCCGCCGCGCGGCGCTCGGCGTCGGCGAGCTTGCCCTCCAACCGGGCGGCGGTGTCGCGCAGCCACTCGACGCGGGCGGTGTCGCGCTGCGCCTGCAGGTCGTGCTCCCGCAGCCGCTCGTGGAGCTCGACGAGTTCGGCCTTGTTGACGTCGGCCCGCTGCTCCTCGGTCTTGCGCAGCTCCTCCAGCCGCGCGATGGCGGCCTTGAGCTCGTCGGCCTCGCTGCGACTGCGCTGGTAGAGCTCGTTGAGCTTGGCGACGTCGGCGACCGCCTCGTCGCGCTGCGCGATGAGCTCGGCGGTGTCCCCGGCGCGCGCCAGCGTCAGCTTCGCGTCGGTGAGCACGGCGGCGGCGGGCAGTTTCGGCAGGTGCTTGTCGGAGGCCACGCCCAGCAGGTAGGTGTGCGGGACGCCCTGGCTCACCGACCAGTCGCCGGCGTCGGTGCGCTCCATGGTCTGCAGCCGGACGCCCTCGATCGCGGTGTCGCGGTCGCCGTGGTCGGCGGGCACCACCATCGAGCCGACGGTCACGTTCTGCTTGAGCACCGCGACGTGCCGGAAGGACTCCTCCAGCATCGACTCGTACTCGGCGGCGGTGAGCTCCTTGACGTGGAACGGGTTGTCGTTGCCGTGCTCGTGGCTGTAGACGGCGGTGTCGGGGGTGCTGGACAGGAACAGCCCGCCCTGCTTCATCCGCGACTTCACCAGCCGCAGCACCGCCGCGTGGTCGGAGACGTGCTCGATGGCCTCGAAGCACACCACCACGTCGAAGGGCTTGGCACCGGAAAGCAGCTCGGGGTCGGTGATCGAGCCGACCTCGAAGCTGACGTCGCGGCCCGCGTAGTTGTGCCGGGCGTGCTCGACGGTCCGCTCGTCGATGTCCACGCCGACGACCTCGGCGCCCTCGGACGCCAGCAGCGCGGCGCCGTAGCCCTCGCCGCAGGCGAGGTCGAGGACCCGCTTGCCACGCGCGAAGGGAGCCGCCAGCGCGTACCGGTGGTAGTGCTCGTAGACCACCTGCACGTCTTCGGTCCAGGGAACGCAGCGCTCCCCGGTCCAGTCGATCAGCCGCTCGTCCATGCGCCCCTCACCGAGTTGTGAATCCAGTCGCAGGTTATCGCCCCTGCGCCGGCCGCCGTGGCCGGTTCCGGCGAGGAAGATGAGGAGGTTCTCATCTCCGTTTCACCCGGGGTTGTCCCCGAGACGTCAGAGTGGACCCATGCGTTCCGTTCCCCGGGGAGTCCTGCTGCTCGCGGCGTTGGCGTTGCCCATCGTCGCCGTCCTGGTCAGCTTCGCGCTGACCGGTGGCGCGCGTGCGCCCGAAGTCCCGGAGACGGTGCGCGTCGGCAGCACGCCCGGCCCCGCCCCCAGCTCGGGCGTGCCGGTCCCCGCCGTTCCCGGCCCTTCCGACGCGCCGCCACCGCCCGCCGAACTGCCGCCACCTGCGCCCAACGACGACTCGGACGATGACGACGTGACGGACGGCCATGACGACTGATCCGCCCACCCGCCCGCTGACCAGGCTCGCCGGTCGCCGCGGCACTCGCGTCCCGGCGCGCGCCCAGATCATGGGCTGGCTGCTGCTGGTGCTGGTCCTGGTGCTGCTGACGGTCATCGTGATCGTCCGCGAGTACCTGCACGACGAAATGGACCGACGCGTGAACGACTCGCTGGAGCAGGAGGCCAAGGAGTTCGTGGCCTTCGCCGAGCGCGGCCGCGATCCGGTCAGCGGCATGATGCTGGCCCATCCGGGCGACCTGCTGCGCAACTACCTCGGCCACCAGTACCCGGACACGGAAGAGGCGCTGATCGGGGCGTGGCCCGCCGCGGGCGGGCTGGGCGTGGTGTCGCAGGAGCAGACCGAGCCGATCAAGGCCGTCGCGCACGACCGGGCGGTGTTGCAGCGGATCATCGACGCCCCGGAGGCGCACGGCGTGCTGGACACCGCGGCCGGCCCGGTGCACTGGGTGAAGGTGCGCGCCGAGACGGCTCAGGGCGGTGGCGCGTGGTTCGTGATCGAACACCACGTCGCGGCCGAGACCGCCGAGGTCGACCGCAGCGTCCGAGTGCTGCTGCTGGTCAGCGCGCTGGGCGTGGTGCTGGCGGCGTTGATCTCGTGGGTGGTGGCGGGCCTGATCCTGGCGCCGGTGCGCGCGGTGCGGCAGACCGCCGCCGAGATCACCGAGCACGACCTGACCAGGCGCATCCCGGTGGAGGGCCGCGACGACATCGCCGCGCTGGCCGACCAGTTCAACGCGATGCTGGACCGGCTGGAGGACGCCTTCCGCATCCAGCGCCAGTTCGTCGACGACGCCGGCCACGAGCTGCGCACCCCGATCACCATCGTGCGCGGCAACCTGGAGCTGCTGGGCGTCGATCCCGCCGAGCGCGACGAGGTGGTCCGGCTGTGCACCGACGAGCTGGACCGGATGACCCGCATCGTCAACGACCTGCTGGTGCTGGCCAAGGCCGACCGGCCGGACTTCGTCTCCCCCGCCACGGTGTCGCTGGCCGAGCTGACCAGCGACATCGACGCGAAGGTGCGGTCGCTGGGCGACCGGCGGTGGGTGCTGTCGGAGATCGGCGAGGGCGAGTTCGCGCTGGACGGGCAGCGGATCACCCAGGCGATGGTGCAGCTCGCGCAGAACGCGGTGCAGCACACCCCGGAGGGCTCGACGATCCGGATCGGCTCGGCCGTCGGGGACGGGACCATCGAGTTGTGGGTCAGCGACGAGGGCCCGGGCGTCGACCCGGCGGAGGTGGAGAAGATCTTCGAGCGCTTCACCCACGGCAACGGCCGCAAGGGCGGGGCGGGGCTGGGGCTGGCGATCGTGCGGGCCATCGCCGACGCGCACCACGGCAGGGTCCTGGTGCGCTCCTCGCCCGGCACCGGCGTGACCTTCCGGCTGGAACTGCCCGCGACGACCACGGGGGACGTGTGATGAGCAAGATCCTGATCGTCGAGGACGAGGAGCGCATCGCGGCGTTCATCGAGAAGGGCCTGCGGGCCAACGGGTTCACCACCACCGTCATCGCCGACGGCGATTCCGCGCTGCACCAGCTGACCGGCGGCGAGTACGACCTGGCCGTGCTGGACCTGGGCTTACCCGGCCAGGACGGGTTCTCGGTGCTGCGGGACGTGCGCGCGAAGCGGGTGACGGTCCCGGTGATCATCCTGACCGCGCGGGACACCGTGCACGACACCGTCGCCGGGCTGGAGGGCGGCGCGGACGACTACATGACCAAGCCGTTCCGGTTCGAGGAGCTGCTGGCCCGCATCCGGCTGCGGCTGCGCTCGGCGGAGCGGTCCGAGGAGGTCACGGTGCTGCGCGACGGCGAGCTGTCGCTGGACCTGCGCACCCGCCGCGCCCAGGTGCCCGCCGGCACGGTGGACCTGACCGCCCGCGAGTTCGCGCTGCTGGAGCTGTTCCTGCGGCACCCCGGCCAGGTCCTCAGCCGCGAGCAGATCCTGTCCCACGTCTGGGGTTACGACTTCGATCCCGGCTCGAACGTCGTCGACGTCTACGTCCGGGCGCTGCGCCGCAAGATCGGCAACGAGCGTATCGGCACCGTGCGCGGCATGGGCTACCGGCTCGGTGGTTAGAGTGGCTGCCGTGAACTCCTACTTCCACCGCGTCACCCCGCCTCCCGCCCGCTGACGGGCGGCGCGGTCACTCCTCGAACGATTTCAATGGAAATCAGAACCACGATGTCAATGGAAGTCGTGCACCTGATTTCAACGGAGATCGTCTCCTCCGCACGTGTGCGGCGCCTCCCGTTCGACGTGTCCTCGTCGTTCGAGCGGAAGAGTTCACCTTGTCTGTTGAGTCTGTTGAGGCCGTCTCGGCCTCGGGTCGTCGTGCGTTCCTGAGCGGACCGTTGCCCGTGCTGCTGGCCTCGGCGTTGTGGGGAACCACCGGCACGGCCGCCAGCTTCGCCCCCGCCGCCGCGAGCCCGGTATCCACCGGTGCCGCGACCATGGGGATCGGCGGCGTGTTGTTGTTGGTCATCGGTGGCCGGTCGGCCTTGGCCCTGGTGCGGTCCGGCGGGTGGCCGCTGGTCGCGGGCGGGTTGTCGGTGGCGGTGTACCCGCTGGCGTTCTACTCGTCGATGGACCTGGCCGGGGTGGCCGTGGGAACCGTCGTGACGCTGGGTTCGGCGCCGCTGTTCGCGGCGGTGCTGGAGCGGGTCGCCGACGGGGTGCGGCTGGACCTGCGCTGGGCCGGCGCGGCGTCGCTGGCGGTGCTGGGTCTGCTCCTGATCACCGGTGGCGATTCCGGTGCGGACGCGACCTCGACGGTGCTGGGGTCGCTGCTGGGGCTGCTCGGCGGCGCCGGTTACGTCGGTTACGCGTGGACGGCGGCGCGGTTGATGCGCCGCGGCGCCGGTTCCCGGGCCGCGATGGGCGCGCTGTTCGGCACCGGAGCGCTGGTGCTGCTGCCGGTGCTGGCGGTCACGGGTGGTCCGCTGCTGTCGTCGCCGTCCGGTCTGCTGGTGGCCGGGTACCTGGCGGTGGTGCCGATGTGCCTGGCCTACGTGCTCTTCGGCGCCGGGCTGCGCCGCACGTCCACCACCGTGGCGACCACGCTGAGCCTGCTGGAGCCGTTGGTCGCGGCGCTGCTGGGCGTGCTGGTCGTCGGTGAGCGGCTGGGCGCGGGCGCGTGGTGCGGGATCGGGCTGATCGGTATCGCCCTGGTGCTGGTGAGCCTGCGCCGCTGACCGGTGTGCACAGCTGTGGATAAGTCTGTCCACAGCTGTGCATAACCACGCCTGAACAGTTCTGTTCACGCAGGTCAGATGCCTGTGGATAACTCTATCCACAGGCTTGTGGACAACGGTGGATGAAGGCGCTCTCACCGGGAGTTCACGGGAGACTCAGGCACGCGCCGGAGAGTCGTGCTCGTGCAGGTCAAAGGCGTGGAAGCAGACCCGGTGGCCGGGTGGGGATGGGCCGTGGCGTTCACCCTCGCCGGCGTCGGCGTGTTCGGAGTGCTGGCGGTGCTCACCGTCCCGGCCCAGGCGCTGGACGGGTCGCTGAGCCGCGACGCGCTGCTGACGCTGGTGGTGTTCGGCGCGGCGATCATCGGGTGGACCCGTGACCGGATCGACGACACCTTCGTCGCGCTGCTGGCCGCCGCCGTGCTGGCGGTGCTCGGCGTGCTGGAGTCGGAGCGGCTGTTCGCCGCGCTCGGCGAGGACCAGATCTGGCTGCTCGTGGCCGCGTTCATGCTGGCGGCCGGGATCAACCGGACCGGACTGCCGGCGCGGTTGGCCGTCGGCCTGGCCGGACGCGCCCGGACCCCGAGGTCGCTGTGCCACCTGCTGGCGCTCGGCCTGGTCGGCACGGCGCTGCTGATCCCGAGCACCAGCGGCCGGGCGGCGATGGCCGTTCCGCTGCACCGGGCACTGGCGTCCGCCCTGCCGGAACGGCTGGTCCGCACCGTCGGACTGCTGGTGCCGGTGGTGATCCTGCTGTCCGCCATCGCCACCCTGACCGGTGCCGGAGCCCACCTGATCACCAGCCAGGTCCTCGCGGCCACCACCGGCGAGGGCATCTCGTTCGGCTGGTGGCTCGCGTGGGGACTGCCGTTCGCGCTGGTCAGCTCGCACCTGGCCGCCGAGCTGGTGCTGCGGTCGGGCGGCGCGGACCGCAACGCGCCGCTGCGCGTCGACGTGGCCGACCTGCGCGCCCGGCTGGAGGTCCCGGATCGGATGCGGCCCGCCGAGGTCCGGGCGGGAGCGCTGCTGGGCGTCGTGGTGCTGCTGTGGAGCACCGAGTCCTGGCACGGCCTGCCGCCCGCGCTGGTCGCGCTCGGCGCCGCGCTGCTGGTCGCCTCCCCCCGGTTCGGAACCGTGCCGATGAAGGCGGCGGTCGGCGAGATCCCCTGGTCGCTGCTGCTGTTCATGGCCGCGACCGGCGCGCTGGGCACCGCGCTCACCGACTCCGGTGCGGCCGGGTGGATCGCCGGGCACGCGCTGGTCGGCGACAGCCCGGTGACGCTGCTGGTCGCGGTGGTGGTGCTGAGCACCGCGCTGCACCTGCTGGTCGCGTCCCGGTCGGCGCGGTCGGCGGTGCTGATCCCGCTGCTGGTGCCCGCCGCGCTGGCCGTCGGGGCGAACCCGGTGGCGGTGGCGTTCGCCTCGACCGCGGCCGCCGGTTTCTGCCACACGCTGCCGTCCTCGGCCAAGCCGCTCGCGGTGTTCGCCGAGCACTACGACCCGCGCGAGCTGCGCAGGCTCGCGCTGGTCCTCGGCCCGGTGACGGCCGCCCTGGTCCTGCTGTTCTCGCTGCTCATCTGGCCCCTGCTGGGCCTGTCGCTCTGATCCACCGTGGAGGGAAGAATGTTCCGCATCGTCGTCGCTCCGAGCGGTTTCAAGGAATGCCTGGACGCCGAGCAGGTCGCCGACGCCATCCAGGCGGGAATCCGGCGCGTCATCCCCGGCAGCGTGGTCGACGCCGTGCCGCTGATCGACGGGGGTGAGGGGTCGGCGAAGCTGCTGGCCCGCGCCACCGGCGGCACGCTCGTGCCGGTCGCGGTGACCGGTCCGGTCGGTGATCCGGTCGCCGCCCACTTCGCGCTGCTCGACGACGGCACCGCGTTCGTGGAGATGGCCGCTGCGGCGGGGTTATCGCTGGTCCCGCCCAGCGGACGCGATCCGGGCCGCACCACGAGCAGGGGTGTCGGGGAGCTGATCCGCGCCGCGCTGGCCGCGGGTGCCCGGCGGATCGTGGTGGGCTGCGGCGATTCGGGCGTCTGCGACGGCGGCGCCGGGGCGCTGCAGGCCCTGGGCGCGCGGATCTCCGACGACGCGGGGCAGGAGGTCGGGCCGGGCGGGGCCGCACTGCTGCGGGCCCAGCGCGTCGACGTCGCCGGGCTCGACCAGCGATTGTCCGAAGTGGACATGACGGTGGCGGTCAACCCGCGCAACGTGCTCTGCGGCCCCGACGGGGTCGCCCGCCGCTACGGCCCGCAGAAGGGAGCTTCGGCCGAGTCCGTGGAGGTGCTGTCCTCGGCGATGTCGAACTGGGCCCGGCTGCTGGACCCCGAACTCGCCGAGCTGCCGGGCGCCGGGGCGTCCGGAGGCCTGGCCGCCGGGCTCGCCGGAATCCTCGGCGCGCGACTGGAATCCCGCTTCGACGTGTTCCTGACCAGCACGGATCTGGAGCAGCGGCTGCGGACCGCCGACCTGGTGATCACCGCCGAAGGAGCCATCGACGCGTCCACCGCGCTCGGCAAGATCCCGACCGAGGTCGCCCGGCGCGCCAAGCGGCACGGCAAACCCGTGATCGCGCTGTGCGGGACCATCGGCCCCGGCGCCGACACCAGCTACGAGCACGGGATCGACGCCATCACCGGGATCCTCACCGGACCGGTGGCCTTGCCCGACGCCATCACCCGGGCACCCGCGCTGATCACCGACGCGACCGCGCGGACCCTCCGGATGCTGCTGCTGGGCACCACGCTCCCGGCCGCGTGAGATCAGCGCCCGGCGGCGTAGCCCTGGGCCCCGCGCGGGTTGGCGGCAGCCTTGAGCAGACCGGACTCCGGGTCGCGGGAGACCGCCGAGAGGCGGCCCAGCGACCAGGGGCCGTTGTCCTCGACCTCGTGGCCCCGGGCTTCCAGCGCCGCGATGGTGTCGGCGCCGATCCGCGATTCCACCGCCACCGCACCGGGTTCCCACTCGCGGGGGTAGAACGAGCGCGGGAACGCGGTGCTGTGCCAGGCGGGCGCGTCGATGGCCGCCTGCAGGTCGAGGCCGCCGCGCACGTGGGCCAGCCAGAAGCACAGCTGCCACTGGTCCTGCTGGTCCCCGCCGGGCGTCCCGAAGGCCAGCGCCGGAACGCCACCGCGCAGCGCCAGCGACGGGCTCAACGTGATGCGCGGGCGCTTGCCCGGGGTCAGCGAGTTCGGCAGGTCCTCTTCCAGCCAGAACATCTGGGCGCGGCTGCCCAGGCAGAAGCCGAGCTCCGGGATCGTCGGCGAGGACTGCAACCACCCGCCGGACGGGGTCGCCGAGATCATGTTGCCCCAGCGGTCGACGACGTCGACGTGCACCGTGTCGCCGCGGCTCTCGCCGTTGGGCAGCACCGTGGGCTCGCCGATGCCGACCCCGCTCGGGTCGGACAGCCCGCCCACGCCCCGGCCTTCGGCGACGAACGCCGGCAAGCGCGGCGTGCGCCCGCCGGGCGAGCCCGGCCGCAGGTCCAGCGAAGCGGTCGAGCCGATCAGGCCCCGGCGCTGCGCGGAGTACTCGTCGGAGACCAGCTCGGCCAGCACCCCAGGATCGGCGGAGTCGCCGTAGAAGGCCTCGCGGTCGGCGAAGGCGAGCTTGGCGGCCTCCACCGCCGCGTGCACCGTCTCGACCTGCGCAACTCCGTCCACGTAGGACACCGGGAGGTCTTCGAGCAGCTTCAGCTGCTGCGCCAGCGCCGGCCCCTGCGACCAGATGCCGAACTTCGCCAGCGTCCAGCCGTCCGCCAAGTCGACCGTCAGCGGCTCCTCGTAGGTGGTCTCGAACTCCGCCATGTCCTGCGCGGTGAGCACGCCCGCGTGGTCGCGGCCGGAGTTGTCCCGGTGCGGGACCTGCACGAACTCCTCCACCGCCTCGGCCACGAAGCCCTGCGACCAGGCCCGGCGAGCGGCGTCGATCTGCGCTTCCCGGCCGGTGACCGACTCGGCCTCGGCGAGCAGCCGCTCCCAGGTGTCGGCGAGGACGGGGTTGCGCAGCACCGAACCCGGTTCCGGCACCGAGCCTCCGGGGCTGAGCCAGCACTGCGCCGAGGTGGGCCAGTGCGCCCGGAACATCCCGGCGACCATGCCGATGGTGTCGCTGATGCGCGGCACGATCGGGTATCCGCCGCGCGCGTAGCCGATCGCGCAGCTCAGCACCTCGCGCAGCGTCTTCGTGCCGTGATCGCGCAGCAGCGTCAGCCAGCCGTCCCACGCGCCGGGCACCGTGGTCGCCAGGAAACCGGTGCCGGGGATCAGGTCGAGGCCGAGCTCGTCGCGGTAGTGCTCGATCGTCGCCCCGGCCGGCGCCGGGCCCTGCCCGCACAGCGCCCGCGGGCGCGGGTCGGCGGCCGTGGCGAACAGCGCCGGAACCTCACCACCGGGCCCGTTCAGGTGCGGCTCGACGACCTGCAGCACGAAACCCGCGGCGACCGCGGCGTCGAAGGCGTTCCCGTCGTCCTCCAGCACCGCCATCCCCGCGGCCGAGGCGAGCCAGTGCGTCGAAGCGACCATCCCGTGAGTACCGGCGAGTTCCGGCCGAGTCGTGAACACGCGCCCACTTTAGGTCTCCAACACCCCGGTGACGAGGGTCGATCACCCCACGATCCCACCGGTTTTCGACGTGGTCACCCCGATTACCGCCGTAATCCGTTCCCCGATTACGGCGGTAATCAGGTCACGGAATACGGCGGTAATCGGGGCACACCGGGGAAGTCGGGGGTCAGCTGAGGGCCGTGACCGGGGTTCGGCCGACTCCTCGCCAGGAGAGGCCGGCACGGCGGAGGACGTCGGGGTCGAGGTGGTTGCGGGTGTCGACGACGACGAGACCGTTGAGGGCTTCGGCGACGAGGTTCCAGTCGAGGGAGCGGAACTCCTGCCACTCGGTGAGCAGGACCAGGGCCGCCGCGCCCTTCGCGGCCTGGTACGGGTCGTCGACCAGCGTGAGACCAGCGGGCAGCTCCGGTTCGTCACCGCGCAGCCCGGGGTCGTAGGCGATCAGCTCGGCGCCCTGCTCGGCGAGCAGCTGGGCGACCTCCAGCGCGGGCGAGTCGCGCAGGTCGTCGGTGCCCGCCTTGAACGTCAGGCCCAGCAGGCCGATCCGCTCGCCTCCCAGCTCACCGCCGCAGGCCTCGCGGACCTTGCCGACCATCCGCTGCCGCTGGTGCGCGTTGGACGAGATCGTGGCCTGCAGCAGCGGGAAGTCGAAGGACACCGCCTCGGCGACCTGCAGCAGCGCGGCGGTGTCCTTGGGCAGGCAGGAACCGCCCCAGCCCGGCCCGGGCTGCAGGAACGACTGGCCGATCCGCCGGTCGTAGCCCATGCCCTCGGTGACGTCGGTGATGTCGGCGCCCAGCTGCTCGCACAGCTCCGCGATCGCGTTGACGTAGGACAGCTTGGTGGCCAGGAAGCAGTTCGCCGCGTACTTCACCATCTCCGCGCTCGCGGCGTCGGTGAGCACCGTCGGCGCGCCCAGCCGGGCGTAGAGGGCGGCGACGCGCTCGGCGGCGTCCTGCGTGTCGGAGCCGACGACGATGCGGTCCGGGTTGAGGAAGTCGTGCACCGCCGAACCCTCGCGCAGGAACTCGGGGTTGCTGACCACCGCGACGTCCTCGCGGTCCAGGTGCTCGGCGAGCCGCTGCGAGGTCCCGACCGGGACGGTCGACTTGGTGACCATCACGCAGCCGGCGGGCAGCACCTCGCGGACCTCCCGCGCGACCGCCTCGACGACCGCCAAGTCAGCGGCACCGCCGGACCCCATCGGGGTCGGCACGCACAGGAACACGACCTCGGCCTCGGCGACCGCACCCGCGGAACCGACCACGAACTCCAGTCGGCCGGCGGCGATGCCCTCCTGCACCAGCTCGGCCAGGCGGGGCTCGTGGATCCGGACCTCGCCTCGGGAGAGCTCGGCGACCTTCTGCTCGTTGACGTCGCTGCACACCACGCGGTGACCCAGCGAAGCCAGACACGCACCGGTGGTCAGTCCGACGTACCCGGTGCCGACAACGACGATTCGACGGGCGAACACAGGCCCCAACCCCTTCACCTCGAACGACCGGCCGGTCGCCTTTGCCCCCTCGAAAATCGATCGTGGCACATCTTCGAGCTGGGAAAACCCGCTTCGCCCAGAGTTCATTCGCTGGACGTCGCAGGTGACGAGTTGGGAACCTGCCGTTTAGGCTGCGCGCGTGGATCAGCGACGACTGGGGGAATCGGGTCTCGCGGTGAGCGCGGTCGGTCTCGGCTGCAACAACCTCGGACGACCCGGTACCGCGACCGAGACCCTGACCGGAGCGCGTGCCGTCATCGACGCCGCGCTGGACTCCGGCATCACCTTCTTCGACGTGGCCGACGCCTACGGTTCACCTCGCGGGCGCAGCGAGGAACTGCTCGGGCAGTCGCTGTCCGGGCGGCGCGACCTGGCTGTCATCGCCACCAAGTTCGGCATGGACATGCAGGGCACCAACGGCCCCGACTTCGGCGCCCGGGGTTCCCGCCGCTACGTGCGCCGCGCGGTGGAGTCGTCGCTGCGGCGGCTGGGCACCGACTGGATCGACCTCTACCAGCTGCACCGGCCGGATCCGCTGACGCCGCTGGAGGAAACCCTCTCGGTGCTCGACGACCTGGTCCGCGAGGGCAAGATCCGCTACGTCGGGCACTGCAACCTGGCCGGCTGGCAGGTCGCCGACGCGACCTGGACGGCGAACTCGGCGGGGCTGACCGCGCCGGTGTCCAGCCAGCACCACTACTCGCTGCTCTCCCGCGAGGTGGAGCGCGAGGTGGTACCCGCCGTCCAGCGGTTCGGGCTCGGGCTGCTGCCGTACTTCCCGCTGGCCAACGGGCTGCTGACCGGCAAGTACCGGCGCGACCAGATCCCCCCGGTCGACAGCAGGCTGGCCGGTCGCGCGCAGCTGCTGGCCGACGCGCCGTGGGACCGGATCGAGAAGCTGCGGATCTTCGCCGAGCAGCGCGGCATCACGATGAGCACCGTCGCGCTCGGCTGGCTCGCCGCGCAGGCCCCGGTCGCCTCGGTCATCGCCGGGGCCACCACCCCGGAGCAGGTCCTGGCCAACGCGCAAGCCGCGAACTGGATCCCAGGAGCGGACGACCTCACGACGCTGAACAGCATCTGCCCGGCGGCGTGACCTTTCCGGACACATCAGGAAGACTGGAACCCATGCAGATCACCGACACCGCTGCGATCGTCACCGGCGGAGCTTCCGGGCTCGGGGCCGCGACAGCCCGCGCGCTGGCCGGGCGAGGCGCGAAGGTGTTCGCGGTGGACCTGCCGGGGGCGATCGAGAAGGCACCGATCGTCGACGGCATCACCTACACCGCGGCCGACGTCACCGACGCCGACCAGGTGCAGACCGCCGTCGACCAGGCCGCCGGTTCCGGGAACCCGCTGCGGATCGTGGTGAACTGCGCGGGAATCGGCCCGTCCGCCCGGATCGCCGGCCGCAAGGGCGTGCACGACCTCGACCTGTTCCGCAAGGTCCTGGAGATCAACCTGCTCGGCACCTTCAACGTGATGCGGCTGGCCGCTGCCGCGATCGGCGAGACCGCCGCGGACCAGCACGGTCAGCGCGGCGTGGTGGTCAACACCGCGTCGGTGGCGGCCTACGACGGGCAGATCGGGCAGGCCGCCTACGCCGCGTCCAAGGGCGGTGTCGCGAGCCTGACGCTGCCGGCCGCGCGCGACCTGTCCTCGTCGGGCATCCGGGTGATGACCATCGCCCCCGGCATCGTGGACACCCCGATGCTGGCGACCGTGAGCGAGGAGTTCCGCCAGGGCCTCGCCGACGGCGTCCCGTTCCCGAAGCGGCTCGGCACCCCGGAGGACTACGCCCAGCTCGCCCTCGACATCGTCGAGCACGACTACTTGAACGGGGAGGTCATCCGCATGGACGGAGCCCTCCGCATGGCACCCCGCTGACGCTCTCGAGGGGTGGGGGTTTCAGCCGCGACCCCACCGGCCCACCGCGGTGGAGGTCAGAGGTCTTCGGCGTAGGGGATGTCGTCCGCTGCGGCGGAGGTCATCCAGGTGCGGATGGTGTAGGTGGCGCGGACGTCGTCCTCGTTGTAGGTCAGGAGGCGTTCGCGCTGCGTGAGGTCGCGCTCGCCGCCGTCGAGCGCGACCGCGTCGCGGTACCAGCGCATCGAGTTCTCGCCGCTGGCCTCCGGGTCGCGCCAGCCGAAACCGGCGCTGGGGGCGATCACCTTGAGGCCCTTGCCGTTCGGGCACAGGAACTGGTCGCGGACCACCGCGAACAGGTCGACCCACTCGGCGGAGTTGATGAACTCCTTGACCTCGGAGACCGGCGGAACACCGGGCTTGCCGGCGAAGCGCTCGGCGGAGGCCAGCAGCCAGCGGTTCTCCGCCAGCTCGTTGTAGCAGTAGGCGCGGAAGCTCAGGCCGCGCTCGAAGGCCTTGCGGCGGACACCGGTGAACCAGCCCCAGAACTCGGCGAAGGACCGCGCCTCGTCGTCGTCGGGCAGCGGCTCCCAGGTGACGAACGCCCGGTAGCCCTGCTGCTCGCCGATGTCGGTGCCCGACAGCCAGCAACCCCACATGTAGGCGCCGGAGTCGGCGTAGCTCTCCATGTCCACGTCGACCTCGACGTCGCCGCGCGGCACGTCGAGCTCGCGGACCCGGCGCACCAGCGGCATCTCCCGCAGCCACGCCTTGGCCAGCAGGATCGCGTCGGTGTTGCGCACGCCGGTGAGCTGCAGGTCCTCGGCCTTCTCCAGCGGCATCGCGGCCAGCTCGTCGACGGTGCCGATGCCCCGCTCGCGCAGCGAGGTCGCGTCCTCGCCGCGCACCACCAGGCTCACGTCGCGGTTCTCGCGCAGCTGGACCTCGCAGGTCGGCCACCACGGGCAGCCCCGGCACTCGGTGATCCGGGACGGTTGCGCGAGCGGTTCGCCGCCACCGGCGGCGGCGCGGGCGACGTCGAGCCGGTCGCCGAAGCGGGCGTCGTACTCGGCCAGCGCGGTGCGCCCGCCGGGCCAGTTGGGGCTGCGCAGGTCGTGCCAGACGACGACGTCGGCGTCCACGCCGATCGCGCCCGCGGTCCGGTCACCGGCGTCGAAACCGCTCGCTTCTAGCAGCCGCACCGCGTGCACCAGGCGCAGCTGGTCGCGGGGTTGCGGGCGGACCTTGCGGGTCTGGTCGACCCGGGCGGCCTCGGGGACCGGGGTGTCGATCGGCGAGATCTTCGCGCCGCTGCCCGGATCGGTGATCTTGTGCCGCACGACGAGGACCGGGACGTAGCCGTTGCCGCTGCGCACCAGCAGGTCGATGGCGCCGCGACGACCGCCGTCGGCGTCGTCGGGCAGCTGCGCGCTGGAGATGTGCGGGACGCCCTCGCGCATCGCGTCGAGGGTGAGCTGCGCGCGCTCGGCCTGCGGGATGCCGCGCGGGATCTCGGTCCAGCGGGAGCCCAGCAGCTCGCCCAGCTGGGCGGCGACGGACCGGCGGTGCTCGGTGGCGTCGGCGATGCGCTGCTCGACGCCCAGGTCCAGCGGCGCGGTGGGCACGTCGCGCATCGCCGGATCGTTCTCCAGGTGCACGCGCCGACGGCAACGCGTCACCACGCCTGCGTCGAGCAGCACCTTTTCCTTCACGCGTAAAGGGTATGCGGTCGCCCTGACAGCCGCGCCCATCACCCCGGTGACATCGCGTGCCAGCGATGACCACGCCCGGTGCACACCCGATCGCGTTGTGCTTTCGTGCGCTGCTCCATCCGGACTTATGGTGATCGCGGAGCTGGGGATTCGCGGATCCGGGGAGGTGTGCGCGGTGAGGAGACTCGCCAGGCGACGCGGGAAGATCGCACAGAGCAACCGTCGGGGGTGCCCCAAGTGCGCCGCCAGGAAGGCGAAGGCCGACAAGAAGGCACGTCGCCAAGTCGACAAAGCGGCCCGCGAGAAGCCGAGCAAGAAGCCGGCGGCGCAGGCGGAAGCGGCACCCGCGCCGGTGGTGACGCCAGCGCCGGTCGGCAAGAAGGCTGCGAAGGCCCTGCGCAAGGCCGACAAGCAGACGGCGAAGGCGATCAAGAAGGGCGAGTACGGGGCGGTCACCCCGGGCAACGCCAAGAAGATCATCGGGATCGCCAAGATCGTCGGCCCGGTGCTCGCACCGTTCGCGCTGCGCGCCGCGAGTTCGGTGCGCGCGAGCTACGACCGCTCCCGCGCCCGCAAGCTCGGCGTGCCGGTCGCGGACCTGGGCAGCTTCACCGGCCACGGCGCGGCGCTGCACGCGCGCATCGCGGGCGACTCGGACGCCCTGCGCGACCTGCGCAAGCAGGCCACCGATGAGCAGCGCGGCACCGCCGAGACCTACGCCGAGCAGGCCGAGGCCCGCCTCGCCCAGCTGACCAGCGCGGTCCGCGCCGCCGAGCGGATGCCCGCGCAACGCCGCAGGTCGGCTCACCGAGCGGTGGACCAGGAGCTCGGCCGCCTGGAGAGCGAACTGCTCACCCGCTTCGGCGTCCCGACGGCGTAGGT
The DNA here is from genome assembly GCF_035320975.1 of Saccharopolyspora mangrovi. NCBI lineage: Bacteria > Bacillati > Actinomycetota > Actinomycetes > Pseudonocardiales > Pseudonocardiaceae > Saccharopolyspora > Saccharopolyspora mangrovi. Next base: position 51,964 of record NZ_JAWLNX010000036.1, read on the forward strand.
CCCTCCGCTCGGCGGTGCGGGTAGCGGGGCCAGCCGAGTCCCGCACCTGACGCGACTGCCACGACGAAGCGGGGCGCCTCCGGACACCGGAGACGCCCCGCTTCGAGGTCCGCGGATCAGCTCTGACCGGGGATCTTGACCAGGCCCTTCTCGGCCATCCAGTCACGCGCGACGTCGGCCGGGTCCCGGCCCTCGACGTCGACCTGCGCGTTGAGCTTCATCAGCTCCTCGTTGGTCAACCGCTCGGAGACCGGCTGGAACACCTGCGTCAACTGCGGGTAGCGCTTCAGCATCTCGTCCCGGAGGGTGACTCCGACGTTGTACCGGGGGAAGAACTGCTTGTCGTCGGCCAGCACCTTCAGGTTCAGCGACCGGATCCGGCCGTCGGTGGTGAACACCTCGCCGAACGTGCAGGTCCCCTGGGCGGTGGCCTGGTAGATCGCGCCCTCGGTGAGGATCTTGACCTTGCTCGGGTCGGTCTTGAACCCGTAGGTCTGCTCCACGCCGGGCAGGCCGTCGTTGCGGTTGGCGAACTCGGTGTCCACGCAGAACGTCGCGTCCTCCGGGTGCTCGGCCACGACCCGGGCGATGTCGGAGTTCGACTGAACGCCCAAGCGCTGGGCCGCGTCCTGGTTGACCGCGAACGCGTAGGTGTTGTCCACCTGGTAGTCGATCGCGGTCCAGGCCACCCCGTTGCGCTCGAGGTCCTGCTCGCGCACGGCCTCGAACTGGGCGCGGGCGTCCGGGATCGGGTCGTTGTTGCCGTTGTAGCTGACCCAGGACGTGCCGGTGTAGTCCCAGAGGATGTCGATCTGGTCGCTGGTCAGCGCCTTGCGCGCGGTCGAGGAGCCCTGGATGGAGCTCAGGTCCCGCACGTCGGCACCGGCCGCGGCCAGCGCGAACTCGCCGAGGTAGCCCAGGATGAGCTGCTCGGTGAAGTTCTTCGACCCCACCGTGATCGTCTGGCCCTCCAGCTCCGGAACGGGCTGGATGATGCCCGGCTCCACCGCCAGCGGGACCGACGAACCGGAGCTGAGCCCGCAACCCGACAGCATCAACCCGGCCATCGCCAGCGAGGCCGCTTTGAGCGCACGACTGCGCATGCGGAGTTTCATCGCAACCCCCTCGGCGACAGGTAGGTCTCGGCCAGCGCGCCGAGCCAGTCGACCAGCAGCGCCAGCGCCATCGCCAGCACCGAGCCGACGATCATGACCGTGTAGTCGTTGAGCTTGTAGCCGGTGTCGATCAGCTCACCGAGTCCACCCGCGCCGACGAACAGCGCCAGCGTCGCGGTTCCCACCGCCAGCACCAGCGCGGTCCGCAGACCGGCGAGGATGAACGGCACCGCCAGCGGCATCTCGATGCGCAGCAGCACGGCCGAACCGGACATGCCGATGCCGCGACCCGCGTCGACCAGCGAGGCGTCCACCGACTGCAGCCCCACGATGGTGTTGCGCAGGACCGGCAGCAGCGCGTAGAAGGCGATCGGCAGGGTCGCGATCCAGAACCCGGTGGTGCCACCGGTGAACAGGAAGAACAGCACCAGCAGACCCATCGACGGCGCCGCCTGCCCGATGTTGGCGATGCCGATCACCACGGGGGCGATGCGGCGCGCCCAGCTGCGGCTGAGCAGCACGCCCAGCGGCACGGCGACCAGGACCACGATCAGCGCCACCGCGATGCTGATCAGGAAGTGCGTCCAGGTCAGGCTCAGGATCGTCGTCGAGTTGAGGCTTCGCAGCGTCACCTCGTCGTTGTCCCGGGTGAACGCCCATCCCAGCACCGCCGCGACCAGCACCACCACGCTCACCGGCTGCGCCAGCAGCCGCAGCCGCTCGGCCCGCCTGGACCCGGAGTCGGAAGCGTAAGTGCTGCTCATGAGGCGTCAGCCCCGCTCCCGGACGTTTCCTCGGTGTCGTCCGAGGCGTTCTCCTCGCGCAGCGCCTTGATCGTGTTCATCACGGTGTCGATGTCGACCACGCCGACGTACTCACCGCGCGAGCCCACGACCACGGCCACCCCGTCGTCGTCGGTCAGGATCGCCTCGAGGGCGTCCTGCAGGGTCGAGGCCCGCGACACCGAGTCCTCCACCGGGCGGCCGGCCCGCGCCAGGTCCGAGACCGAGCCCGCTTCGCGAGCGGTCGCCCAGCGCAGCGGGCGGTTGCGCTTGTCGAGCACCAAGCCGATCGCGCCACGGCGGGTGCCCAGACGTTCGCGCAGCACCGACGGTGCCTCGTCGACCGTCGCGGTCGGGACTTCACCGACCTCGATCTCGCGCACGCGGCGCAGCGTGAGCTGCTTGAGGGCCGCGCCCGCCCCGACGAATCCGGCGACGGTGTCGTCGGCCGGGTTGGTCAGGATCGCTTCCGGGGTGTCGTACTGCAGGATCTTCGAGCGCTCGCCCAGCACCGCGATCCGGTCGCCGAGCTTGACCGCCTCGTCGAAGTCGTGCGTGACGAACACGATCGTTTTCCCCAGGTCTGCCTGCAGGCGCATGAGTTCGTCCTGCAGCACACCGCGGGTGATCGGGTCCACCGCGCCGAACGGCTCGTCCATCAGCAGCACCGGCGGGTTGGCCGCGAGCGCGCGGGCGACGCCGACGCGCTGCTGCTGACCACCGGAGAGCTGCCGCGGGTAGCGGCTCCGGTACTCGGCCGGGTCGAGGTTGACCAGGTCGAGCATCTCGTCGACGCGCTCGGAGATGCGCTTCTTGTCCCAGCCGACCAGGCCGGGGACCATGCCGACGTTGTCGCCGACGGTCATGTGCGGGAACAGCCCGGCCTGCTGGATCGAGTAGCCGATCTCGCGGCGCAGCTTGTCCGCGTCCAGCCCGAGCACGTCCTGACCACCGATGGTGATCTTGCCGGAGGTCGGCTCGATCAGGCGGTTGATCATGCGCATGGTCGTCGTCTTGCCGGAACCCGACGGCCCGACCAGGACCACCGTCTCCCCAGCGGGGATCGTCATGGTCACCGATTCGACGGCGGCCTGCTTCTGCCCCGGGTAGCGCTTGGAGACCTCTTCGAGCTTGATTTCCACGCCGTGCCCGGCGGTCTTCTTCTCGTCGTCAGCCACGGATACCTCTCGAAGTCGTCAACCGCCCGAACAGCACGAACAAGGCGTCGAGCACGAGTGCCAGGATGACCACGCCGACGGTGCCGGAGATGGCCATGTTCAGAGCGTTCGCGCCGCCCAGCTGTCCGAGGCCCTGGAACAGCAGGTTCCCGAGGCCGGGGCCCTTGGCGTACGCGGCGATGGCGGCGATGCCCATCAGCATCTGTGCGCTCACCCGCATGCCGGCGAGGATCGCCGGCCAGGAGAGGCGGAGTTCGACGCGGGTGAGAACGCTGAACCGGTTCATCCCGATTCCTCGCGCCGCGTCCAGAATCGGCTGGTCGACGTTCGAGAGGCCGACGATCGTGTTCCGCACGATCGGCAGCAGCGCGTACAGCACCAGCGTCACCACCGACGGGGCCACGCCCAGGCCGAACACCGGGATCAGCAGACCGAACAGCGCGAAGGACGGGATCGTCAGGATCGCGCTGGAGAGAGCGGTGGCGATCGCCGCCCCGGCGGGGCTGCGGTAGACCGCAACCCCGACCAGGACGCCGATGATCGTCGCCAGCAGGATGCACTGAACAACCATGCTGACGTGCTGGTATGCGTTCACCAGCAACGACTGCCACCTGGATGTGATGAAATCCAGGAGATTCAATTATTTACTCTTTCTTGCCGGCTTCCGCCGAGTCGGCCTCCTCGTCGGTGGGTTCCGCGGGAGTCGTGACCAGCTGGAATTCGCCGTCGTGCTCCTCAGTACCGGCGATGACGGCCTGCTCGAGCACCTCGGCGCCCTTCTGGTCGCGGACCGTGATGTCGTCCGAGCGCAGGTCCTTCACCATCGCCACGCACATGAAGATCATCACGATCGCGAACGGCAGAGCACCGATGAAGGTGAGGTTCTGGATGCCTTCCAGGGCCTTGTCCTGTCCGATCACCAGCATCACCGCGGCGACCGCACCGGTGGCGGCACCCCAGAAGATGACGACCCACTTGCTGGGCTCGATCGCGCCCCGCTGCGACAGCGTGCCCATGACGATGGACGCGGCGTCGGCACCGGAGACGAAGAAGATCGCGACCAGGACCATCACCAGCACAGCGGTGACCAGCGCCAACGGCAGGTGGTCGAGCACCGCGAAGGTCTGCGCCTCCGCACTGCCGTCACCGTAGACGTTCGAGCCGCCCTTCTGGCTGTCGATCGCGGCACCACCGAAGATCGCGAACCACACGAGGCTCACGACGCTGGGCACCAGCAGCACGCCGCCGATGAACTGGCGGATTGTGCGACCCCGGGAGATCCGGGCGATGAACATGCCCACGAAGGGCGTCCAGGAGATCCACCAGGCCCAGTAGAAGACCGTCCAGCTGCTCAGCCAGTCCTGCATCTCCGCGCCACCGGTGGCTCCGGCGCGCGACGCCATCTGGCCGAACTCGCTCATGTAGGAGCCGACCGCGGTGGGCAGCAGGTCCAGGATGAACACCGTCGGACCGAGGATGAAGACGAACAGCGCCAGGATGGCGGCCAGCACCATGTTGATGTTGGACAGCCACTGGATGCCCTTCTCCACGCCCGAGACCGCGGAGAGGATGAAGCAGAGCGTCAGCACGGCGATGATGCCGACCAGCACGTTGGTGCCGGCCTCACCGATCGGCCAGTTGGCGGCCTGCATACCGGACTTGATCTGCAGCGCACCCAGACCCAGCGAAGCCGCGGAGCCGAACAGCGTCGCGAACAGCGCCAGGATGTCGATGACCTTGCCGAGCGGGCCTTCGGAAGCCTTCTTGCCGATCAGCGGCGTGAAGACCCCCGAGATGGTCTGCTTGCGACCCCGGCGGAAGCTGCTGTAGGCGATCGCCAGACCCGCCACCGCGTAGATCGCCCACGGGTGCAGGGTCCAGTGGAACAGCGAGGTGGACATGGCCGTCGTGATGGCCTCTTCGCTCTCGCCCGGGACGGTGCCCGGCGGCGGGGAGACGAAGTGGCTCAGCGGCTCGCTCACGCCGTAGAACATCAGACCGATGCCCATACCGGCGCTGAACATCATGGCGATCCAGGACACCGTGCGGAACTCGGGCCCCTCGTCGTCGCCACCCAGCGGGATCCGGCCGTACTTGCTGAAGGCCAGGAACAGGGCGAAGACGACGAACCCGGTTGCCGCGAGCACGAAGCCCCAACCGGTGTTCTTGATCAGCCACGTCAGCGCGGCCGACGAGGCGTTGCTGAGCGAATCGGTCGCCAACGCGCCCCAACCGACCACCAAGAACATGATGATCGCAGTGACACCGAAAACGACCCAGTCGGTTCTTGGTTTGCCGAGGAACTCGGCATCTGCTCCGGTGGATTGTCCGCCGCTGGCGGGTCCACCGCTTTGTTCAGTTTCGGTCGACACAGGTATCGGCGCCGACTTTCGGCGACGCCCCCTCCTCTCCGTCGTCGGTTACGACGTTTACGGAACCAATCGAACCGCCTATTCGGTCAGTTGGTGGCTCCAAATCGTCGTCAACCTATAAACCGTGACCCAATCGGGTTAACAAGGCAAGCTCACCTGCGGTCAGCGTGGCCGAACCGACACCTAGACTGACCAACCGTGAGGGCTGGCCTAACACCTACGCGGGGCGCTCTGCGCGTCCTGCGCGGTGCTGGTTTGGCCTGCACAGCGGCATCACTGTCCGTAGCCGCTCACACGGCCGCGGGCGGGTCGACCCCGGGTCTGGGGCCGACCGCAGTGATCACCGTTCTGCTGACCGGTGCCGGGGTGGCGCTAGCTGATCGCAAGCGCGGGTCGTGGGGCATTCTAGGGGCACTGGCGGTCAGTCAACTGGCACTTCACTTCTTTCTCGAGCTGACCGCGCTCTCCGGGCACGGCTCCGGGCACCTGCATGGGCCCGCTCCGATCCCGCTCTCACCGGCCCTGATGACCCTCGGCCACGTGATCGTCACCATGCTGACGGCCCTGGTCATGGCCCATGCGGAACAGGTGCTGTTCGTAGTCACCCGGTTGTTGCAAGCGATCTTCCCCAGGAAGACGACGCCGTTACCGGTTGTAACTCCGCCTCCGGCCGTGTGCATCCCCGCGCCGGTTCCGCGGACCCTCGCACAACTGATCTACCAGCGGATTCACGCCCGCCGTGGGCCCCCGAAATCTCCCGCCGAAAGCAACGATCCGGTGTATATCGCCGTTCGATCATTGCAATTCCGATGAATCGCGCATATACGCGCGCGACTAACCGACCGGCTCAGGAGATCTCAAGAGAACATGTCTACAAATCGATTGATCATGCGATCCGCGAACATGCTCGCGATCAGCGGTATCGCGCTCGCATTGGGTTCCGCGCCCGCCTACGCGCACGTGAGCGCTCAGCCGGAAGAGGCCGAAAAGGGCGGATACGCGAAAATCGCGTTCCGGGTTCCCAACGAGGACCCGGTGGCCGGAACCGTCCAGGTCAAGGTGACGCTGCCGGAGCAGCACCCGCTGAGCTCGGTGCGCACCAAGCCGGTCCCCGGCTGGACCGCGCAGGTCGAGAAGGCGCCGATCCCGCCGGTCACGGTGGAAGGAGCGCAGGTCACCGAGGCGGTCCGCACCATCACCTGGACCGCGCAGCCGGGCACCCGGATCGGCCCGAACGAGTTCAACGAGTTCGAGGTGACCCTCGGCGCCCTGCCGGAGAACACCGACCAGCTGGTCATGCCCGCCACCCAGACCTACGACAACGGCAAGGTCGTGGAGTGGAACCAGCCGCAGCCGCCCGGCGGCGAGGAGCCGGAGCACCCGGCACCGACCGTCAAGCTGATCGCCGCCGAGGGCGACGGGCACAGCCACGGCGGAGCGTCGTCCGAGCAGGGCGGGCAGGAGGCCGCTGACCAGCACGGTTCGGCGGACGACACGGCCCGCTACCTCGGCGGTGCCGGTCTGCTCGTCGGCGCGCTGGGCCTCGGCGTCGGTGCCGGTGCCCTGGTGCGCGGACGTCGTTCCGGCGGGGACGCGTCATGAGGCGGCTGCTGACCGTCGGCGCGTTCGCCCTGGTTGCGCTCGTCAGCGGCGCCGCTCCGGCGCTCGCGCACAACGTGCTGGTCGGCAGCGATCCGGCGGAGGGCGCGCAGCTGTCCGCCGGGCCGCGCGAGGTCCGGCTGACCTTCGACCAGCCGGTCCGCGCGGGCGAGTCCTACAACACGATCAACGTGGTGGGGCCGGACGGCTCGTTCTGGGCGGACGGCCCGGCGCGGGTCGAGGGCAACTCCGTCGTCGCGCCGGTCCGCGAGCTCGGACCGGCCGGCACCTACACCGTGGGTTATCGGATCCTGTCCAGCGACGGGCACCCGGTTCCGGGCAAGGTCACCTTCACGCTGACCGCCCCCGGCAAGGGCACCCCGGCCCCCGGTCCGCAGGGCGGCCAGAACTCCGGCCAGCCCTCTGACCAGGCGGAAACCACCTCTGGTGGGATGCCGATCTGGCCGTGGATCGCCGGTGCGGTGCTGGTCGTGATCCTCGGTCTCGTCCTGGCGCTGCGCCTCGGCAAACCGAAGAAGTGATCAACAGCGGGAGGGCGTCCGGGCGCCCTCCCGCTCCACTTTTCCGCACGATTCCCGCGGAAATCGGATCGCGTTCCCGCGGAATTCCGGATCAGCAATTTGTGGAATTCCGCGTTCCGTTATCGGTGAACCGTCCGCGAACGACCGATCACTTCGTGCGAAGTTGGATCCCGTCCTGGACCGAGGGATCGAGAACTCCGTCGCGGACCAGGTTCGGCGGCACCATGAACCAGGGCTGCGACCGGCCCTCCGGTGCCCACACCGGCAGGTAGGACTGGTCGATCAGCGAGATCGCGAAGTCCGTCGACACCTCGTTCCCCCTGCCCAGGGCCGCGGTCCCCTGCCACGGCATCACCGCCGACCCGCCCAGCGGCACGAAGCGGAAGCGACCCGGCTCCGGGCGCAGCGACAGGCTCATCCGGACCCGGTCGTGGCGCCACATCGCGGCGTAGTCGAGCTCGGCGTCCACGTGCTTGTTGGCCAGGTAGGTGATCGTCTCGTCCCAGGCCAGCGCCAGCAGCTCGCGGCGGGTGCCGCCCAGCACGGGGTCCGCCAGGTCGAACGGCTCGGCGTAGACCCGGCGGGAGAACTCCACCGGCTCCTCCCCGCCGTGCGGGACGTCGACCGCGTGCACGATCGAGCGGAACATCGCCGCGAAGCGCGGCTGACCGGGACAACCCGGATCGCGCTCGTCGGCCTCGGCCAGCGCGCGGCGCGGGTCGGCGCGCACGTCCAGCCCCGACAGGGCCGATTCGTAGCGGTCGCGGTGGCGGGCCAGCAACTCGGCGCGCTCGTCGGCGTCACCGCATCCGAACTCCGCCGCCGCCTCGTCGATGTTGCGCACCTCGACCACCCGGTCCGCGCCGGTCAGCGCCAGCATCCGCCGGAACTCCCGCTGGTAGTCGCGGTACCGGCTGACGTCGCGGACCCGGAAGTGGCTCGGATCGGCCAGCGCGGTCACCCGGATCCCCGGCGGGTGCACCCGTCTCGTCGCGGCGTCGAGCTGCAGCACTCTCGCCAACATCGCGACCTCGGCCAGGTCCGGCAGTCCGCCGAGCGCCTTGAGCCGCGAACCGTCCTGCTTCGTCGGCGGCCCCAGCAGCACGAACTCGGCGGGCTCGCCCGACGAGACCGCGCGGGAGAGGTCGTCCTCGGCCTGCTCCACCGGGTAGGCCGACCGGGAGGCGCCGAACAGCTTCGCCTGCACGACCTGCCAGATCGCCCTCGCGGTCCCCGTCTCGATCGCGGCCACCCGGTCACCGAGCCGGGCCCCGGTCTCCACCGCCTTCCGGCACAGCGCGGCCACGATCCCCGCCTGCTCATCACCGGTGAGCCGGACCCCCTGCCGCCACAGCGTCGGCCGGGTGCGCAGCTCGCCCAACCGCAGCTGGGCGATCGAGGTGGCGTGCGACAGGCCCGGTCTCGCCAGGTGCCCGCGCCCCAGCGGAACCGGCTGCGGCAGCGTCTCGAAGGTGGCGATGGCGTCTTCCCGGTCCACCCCGGTGAACCCGGGCGCCGCGACCGGGACCACCAGGGCCTGCGGAAACACCTCCGCCAAGGCGATGCGGTTGGCTTCCTTGTCGTCGAAGGCGGCCACCGGCTCCCAGCCGGTCATGCCGCGCAGCGCCGCGACCTTCTGCTCCCCGACGTCGGCGCCCTCGGCGCTGGTGCGCAGCGCGAGGTGACCGAGACCGTGCCGCGCGAGGGACTCTTCGGTGGCCGCGCGCATCCGGTGCCGCCGGCCGGTCAGCAGCACCACCCGGCCACCGGCCTGCTCGACGTCGCCGGCGAACCGCCGGACACCGGGCGCGAGCTCGTCGGTCAGCAGCGCCTCCCGGTCCCAGGAGATCGCGCGCCGGAACTCCGCGTGCTCCACGTCGTCCGGCAGGCCGGCGAGCTCGCGGAACGGCCGCCAGCCCGGCTCGTACAACCCGGGCAGCACCGGCAGCGGACCGGTGACGCCGATCGCGGCCAGCGCTTCGCGCACGCGCGCGCGGGGGTGGAAGGCGCAGAAGTCCAGGTCCAGGGCCACCACCGGGCGAGGCGCGCCGGGATCCCTGCGGTGAGCGGTCGCCCGGTCCTTGACCAGCCGCAACACCTCCTGCAGCAGCTCGTGCTGGGCCGTCGGGACGTGGTGCGCGAACCGGTTCCACGGGTGGTCCCCGGCCAGCACCGACAGCAGCCCCGCCGAGCAGAACCGCAGCTCCTCGGCCAGGACCGCGGTCGTGGCCGGGCTGATCGCGATCAGCAGGTGGTGCAGCCGGGTGATCGCCTCCGCCACGCGGGAAGGCTCGGTCGGCGCCAGGTCCGGCACCACGATCCGGCCGCTCGGCAGGTGAACGCCCGGCTCGCCGACCGGGACCTCCCCGGCCGCCAGCAGGCCGCGGACGGTGATGACCACCGGCCGCACGACGAGCTCGACCAGATCGTCCTCGGCGAGATCCGGCGGATCCGACAGCGGGACCGTGCCGCGGGGAGCGGTTCCGACCAGGCAGTACTTCGCGAGAAGGGGGTCGCGCGCGAGTTCCTCCAGCGCGCGTTCCGGCAGCGTGCCGGTTGCGTACACCGCGTCTCCTTATCGATTGCAGCGCTCATCAGGCCTTCCACGTGCGCGGATGGCGGCTGCGCGAGGAGACGCGAAGTTCGGCTCGACCGAAACCGACCGCTACCGATCGGCGAACCCGCAGGTCACTGCGGAGGAACGCGGGTCAGCGGCGGTTCGGAGCGGGGTCCGGGAGACCGCAACGCGAAAGTCTGCGAGCGGTCATTCACCGTCGACGAGTTGCACCGGAGCGAGCCCGTTCGGCTCGTCCATCCGACGAAGCGCGGCGCGGGCGCGTCGGTGGAGCTCCCGGCGCGAGATCCAGCCCGCCGCGTAGTGCCGGTACGCCTGGGCCACCAGCACCAGCTCGGCGAGGTGATCGGCGTAGGGCTCGCGGAACTCCGGCGGCAGCTGCCGCATCGACTGAAGGTGGCCGTCCACGATCTCGTCCAGCACCCGCGCGCTGGCCCGCGCGCGAGCCCGGCGAGAACGAGGGGCGTGCTCGCCCGGCGGGAACTCAGCGATCCTCATCGACAGCCCATCCGCTTTAGCACCGACTCGATGCACCAGTTCGCTCGTATGGTTTACCCCTTCAGGTCGAATCCGGTAACCAAAACCGACCAGAAAGACGCCGCAAACCGCCCAAGATCGTCCGAACGGACGCACCGAGGCTGGTCCGGAGGTGTCAGCGGAACCTTCCACTCCCGCTGAGCGGGGGGAGTTTCAGCGGAAACCTCCCTCCCCCGGCTCCAGGAGGGATCCCCAGGTGGGGCCCTGAGGGCTCGGGGCGGGGGAAGTTCCGGTGGGAACTCCGGTCAGCTGTACGGGGCCCACTGGGTGTCCAGATCGCCTTCCCGGATCGTGCGCAGCCGCCAGCTGAACTGCTCGCGCACGCTCGGGTTGGTACGCAGGATCGGCAGCACCCCGGTGGTGATCTTGAGTTCCCGCAGCTCGCGGAGCACCGGGAAGCCCTCCCACGACGTGATGTCGAAGCCGTAGGCGTCGGCCAGCTCGCGATGCCACTCGGCCGGGTAGCCCATCCGCAGGCTGCCCACCGCGATCGGCGTCAGGTCCCACTCGGGCTGCCCGATGCACAGCGAGTCCAGATCGCACAGCAGCGGGCCGTCCGGGCCACCGATCACGTTGCCCAGGTGGGCGTCGGCGTGGATGACCGCGCGCGGCAGCGGGAATTCCAGCTCGCCGAGCTGCTCTTCCAGGTAGTCGCAGCGCTCCTGGAGGAACCGGTGGTCCTCCGGGTCGATGTCGACCGCGTCGTCCAGCCGGCGCCGGATGTCGGCCATCGGTTTCCAAGGCTTGAAGGTCTCCTCGGCAAGCGGCTGGGAGTGCATCTGCCGCAGCAGATTCCCCAGGTCAGCGCTGCCCGGAACCCGGCCGTCCTCGGGGACGTACTGCCACAGCGTCGCGCAGTGCGCGCCCGAGCTGACCGGTTGCTCCACACCCGGCAGCAACCGGACCGCGGGCACCCCGTGCATCGCCAGCCAGTGCGCGGCCTCGACTGCGGTGCGGGCCCGGTGAGCGAAGGACGGGGACAGCACCAGACGGACGATCACGGGTTCGTCCCGAAGCAGGAAAACCCCGTTGTTGATGAACCTGATCAGCCGGGCACCACGCGGGTTCAGGCCGACGGTCTCGCAGATCTCGGTCAGCGCCAGTTCCAGTTCCGGCGGGACGCACTGACCCTGTTGAACCTGGTATGTCTTCATGCTCATTGTTCTCGCAACCGACGTCACGCCGGCGGGCCGCCCTGGCGGGCCGACCTCACGCCTGGCGGAACCGCCGGACTTCCTCGAAGAGGTCACGGGAATCCGAGTTCGCCCGGTGCTTGCCCGCTTCCAGCTCCAGTGGTTTGAGCCGGTCGGCGACCCGGGCGGACTTCACGCGCTCACCGAACTGCAGCGCGCGACGCCCGACCTTCAGGCCTTCCTGAACGTCGCCGGCCCGGAAGTGGTTGGTTGCCTGCAGACTCAGCCCGAAAACGTGGGTTCGCTGCATGTCCGCGCCATAGGCCTCGTTGCACTTGATGGTCTCCGCGACCGCGATCGAGGCGTGCTTCTTGGGATCGAACACCGCCAGCGCGTCGTGCGCGGAGCCGATCATGCCGTGCAGGTCGTTCTCGGTGAAGAAGCGGACCCAGTCCGGAGCGTCGTCCACGTTGGCGCGGGCGAACTCGTCCTTCGTGCGGCCCACCATCTTCTGCACCTGGTCGGGCTTGTTGAGCATCCCGTAGGCCCACGCCTCGTTCGCGCACAGCACCGCGACGGTCAGCGAGGAACCCGATTCCTGCGCGGCGATCTGGCCGAGCTGGAACAGCTTCAACGCCTCGTTGGGCTCCTGGTAGTGCAGGTAGACCCGGCCCATCCGGTACAGCACGCTGGCGACGAGGCTGTCGTCATCGGCGCGCTTGGCGAACTCCAGGGCGCGGCCGAAGTGGCTGCGCGCCGGGTCCAGCAGGCCCACGTCGAACGAGGTCCAACCGGCCAGGCTGTGCATGTCGGCGAGCGCCACGAACAGCTGCTTGCGCACGGGGTCGCTGGAGGTCGAATCCAGCAGCTGCTGGGCCCACGAGAGCTGCGCGACCACGGCATCGCGGCAGGTGCCGCCGCCGTAGCGGTAGTCGAGGTCGCGCAGGGCCTTCGTGGCAGCCTGGATCTGCTGGACATCGGTCATCCCGATGCGGGCCGGAGCCGGAGTCGAGGCGCTGGCGGGCGCCCAGGCACTGTCCTCGGTGCCGAACACCGCTGCGCCCATCGTCACCGCGGCCGCGTGGGACAGGAACTTCCGACGCTTCACCGATTCGTCCTCCTCAGCTTCCAGGGCGTTCGTCGCTTTCGCGACCCGCATCGCGGTCGCCCCGTCGTAAGCGAGGCCCATGTAGCCCCGCGGGATGCCGAGCCCGTCGGCTATTCGGGCCAACACGTCGTACGCCATGACCTGTCGACCCTTGAGGATCTCGGACACCTCGGACTGGGATTGCCCGGTCGAGGCGGCGATCTGCCGCTGCGAGACCCCGTGCCGGCGCAGTTGCCGGTAGACCTCGCTGACGTCTCTCCGGGCCAGCGCATCCCGCATGTCCCGCTCGTTCCAGACGTCGGGAGTAACGGGCGAGCCGCCAGATCCGATGATGTTCATTTGACCCCCTGACGCTCTGAACGGGCGTTGCTCGCAGAGTAAGCGCACTGCGGCAACTCGGTGAAGCCCGTATCGGTAGAGGTGATCGGTTGCGGTGAAGTCCGCTTACCGCTCGTCGCGGCCTTCGGTCCGGTCGTCGCCCGTCCTCTAGGCGACGCGACCGCCAGGCACCAATGTAGTCATCAGCAAGCAGCGAGCACAGACGGGATCTGGGGCACAGGCGATGGACATTCGAGCGACGAACTCGCGGCAGGAGGGTGACGGAACCCCGTACGTTCCGGAACCCGCCGACCGCCGTCGCTGGTGGCACGTCGACTGTCGCGATGTCGCGAACGCGCATCGGAGCCTGGCCGTGCTCGTCAATCGGGACAAGGTCGTGCTCGTCGGACCGCCCGGCCACGCCGCGGAGCTCGAAAACCGCGGTGCCGGTCAGTTGTCGATGGCGTTGCGGGATGCCGCAGCGCAGGCGAGAAAGTGACGGTGGACGTCTCATGGACGAGATCCTGGGGCAGGTGTTGCGCAGCGCGGTGCGTGAGCGGCTCGATGTGCTTTCCGAGCTCGCCGACCGCGCGGACGCGTCCTCCCTGCTGTCCGTGGCGCGCTCCGAACTCCCGCGGCTGACCGCGGGATGGCGAGCGCTGCTCACCGCGCACGAAGCCGACGAGAAGGGCAACTGCCCTGAGTGCTCCGGACGTCGACGCCCCACGAAAGCACCGTGCTCGGTGTGGGAATCGGCGTACGAGCACCTGGTGGCGGGCGCCCTAGCACCCCGTCCCGCACGGCACCTGCGTCCGGCGCACGCACTGCAGCCGGCCACGCCGGTGCCGTAAGCCGGCGGACTCGGCCCCGGACAGCAGCACCTCCTCCCCGACCCGGGACGCCGAGCAACCGCTGAGGTGGCGGCCGATGAGCGCTTAGTCGCGAATCCCCGACCCCGGCCAACGCGAGTCGGCCGCCACCAAGCTCCACCCCTTGAGAACCGAAAAGTCTTCCGCGGGCCGGTGCTGACGCACTCCCCTCCCCCCGACCGGTACCGGTCCGCGGACTCCAACCACTCCGGAACACCGTTTCCCCGGACGGCCCGGAGTTGGAAAAGGCCCTGGACGCGAATTCCCCGACTCGCGCCCAGGGCCTTTCCTTATCTTCAGGGAGATCGCCTGGCCAACCCGACCCACGTCAGGCAACCGGCGAAGCCGGTTTCTCCTCACCCCACCTGAGCAACCGGCACCGCCGCGGGTTCTGAGCGGCTCTCTGGTGAGGACAGCCGTAGCGCCGTGTATTGGACATACACAAGTCTCGGATCCCGGAGCCAGAGAGTCGCTCAGGTTCCGCTTCTGGCACCGCCATGCACAGGGACCACGGAGTCTTGTGACTACGATGCAACCACGTCGCCGACCGGACCCGCAGTCCATTCGGCGAAGCGTTCTCACTTCCGCCGAAGTCTGGCCTTCCTGGCGAACTCGTCGTCCAGTCGCAACCCCACCTGCGGCGAAACCCCCCGAGGCGCAGGAACGTTCGGCGGTTCGACGAGGTGCGTCCGATCCGCCGGAACCATCGCCCAGGGTTGGCGCGGTCCCAGCAGCGGCGAGTAGACCGGGACGAATCCCTGGTCCTGCAGCGAGATCGCGAAGTCGATGGCGACGTGGCCGCGCGGGTCGAGGACTCCGGTGCCCTGCCAGGGCAGCAGCCCGGAGCCGCCGAGGTAGGTGAACCCGAGGCAGCCGTGGCGCACCGCGCTGAGGGTCAGCCGGACCCGGTGGGGGAACATCCGCTCGTAGCCGAACTCGTCGTCGACCTGCATCGTCGCCATGTAGCGGATGACCGTGTGCCAGGCGCGGCGCAGCACCGCGCGGCGTCCCTGGCGGATTTCGGCGGACGCGCTGGGGTCGGTGACGTTGTAGATGTCGGTGTACAGCGCCGCCGACCACTCCATCCGGTCCGTGCCGGGCGGGACCGTGACCGGCACCGAGTAGACCAACGACATCAGGATTTCCCGGAACAGGCCGATGACGTGCGGTGCGAAGTCGGTTTCGGCGGTCGACCAGTCGTGCACCGCTTCCAGGGTGCGCAGCGGGTTGTCGGTGATGTCGAAGTCGCGCAGCCGGTCGCTGAGCAGCTTCCGGTAGTTGGCGATGCGGCGCGAGCGCTCCGCGGGCAGGCCGGGTCCGAGCCGCTGCTCGGCGACTTCGTCGATGTCGGCCACGGTCGTGCGGTCGCCGATGCCGACGAGGTCGACGTACTCGCGCAGCTTCCGCTGGTAGGCGTCGGCGATCGCGGCGGGCCGGCTCCGGAAGTGCCTGCCGTCGGTGAGGATGTTGAAGTGCAGGCCCGGCGGGTGCACGGCGGCGACGGCGCGCTGCATCTCGCGCAGCCGGGCCATCGCGCCGAGTTCGGCGAGGTCGGGCAGCGGGCCGGAGGCCTTGAGCCGGTTCAGGCACTGCTTGACCGGGAAGCCGAGCAGCACCACGTCGATGGGTTCGCCGGCGCGCACCGGCGCTTCGGCGTCCCGCGCGAGGTCGTCGAGCCGGTAGTTCGCGCGGGAGCCCTTGATGAACTGCTTGCGGGTGAGCACGTGGTGCAGCGCGGCCAGCACGCGTTCGACGTCGTCCGGGCGTTCGTCCAGGCCGAACTTCGCGACCGCGCTCCGGCCGGTGCGCAGCGCGGCCCGGTCGGTGTCGGCGATGATCGAGTCCACGATGGACTGCGTTTCGCCTTCGGTGAGGTGCACCGCCCAGCGGCGGGCGAGCCGGTTGCGGCGCATCGCGCCGATCTGCAGCTCTTCCAGGGAGTGCGTGTTGGACAGCTTCGGCCCGCCGGGCGCGCTCGGCCGGGTCTCGAAGGTGGCGATCACGGCGGCGTCGTCGGTTCGCCGCTGCGGGACCAGGCCCGGGATCTCCACGGCGACCGGCAGCGCGTCGCCGAACTCAGCGCGCACGGCCGTCCGGTTCTCCGGTTCGTCGTCGAAGACGGCGACCACGTCCAGTCCGCCGAGCGCGCGGATCCGCTCCGCCTTGACCTCGGCGGTCGGTCGGGTCGCGTCGTCGGCCACGACCAGCAGGGTCGCGTCCGGGACGCCGGCTTCGGCGAGCACTTCGGCGGTGACCTCGCGGAACCGCTCCTTGCGGGCGGTGCAGAAGACCACCAGGCCGCCGGCGTCCTGCACGTCCCAGACGAAGCGGGCCAGGCCGGGGTTGACGTGGTCGGTGCGCAGCCGTTCGCGCGGCCGGGATTGGAAGGCGCGCAGGAAGTCCCCGCGCAGCCCGTCCCAGTCGACCGCCGGGTAGCGCTCGCCGAGCCCGGTGGCGCTGACGAAGTCCTCCCAGCTGCCGGGCACGTGCGTGGGCAGCACCGGCAGGGTGGCCGGGCCGGCGAGTTCGAGGATGCCGCCGGGCGCGCCGGGGCGCGGCCCCGAGATCACGCGGGCGGCGTCGGTGATCCGCTGGAGCGGGACGAGTCCGCACAGGTCGACGTCGATGACCACGGCGGGCCGGGGCGCGTCCGGGTTCCAGCGGCGTTCGCGGGTGCTCTGCTGGACTCGGTCGAGCACGGACTTGAGCACCGCGTCCTGGTCCTCCGGGACGGTGTGCGCGTAGCTCTGCAGCGGCTGCTCGCCGGAGAGCAGCTCGGCGGTGTGCGGAGCGAGGTAGCGCAGCTCCTCGCCGATGACCCGCCGCACGGCGTCGCGGACCTCGCGGGCCCGGTCGTCGGCGCGCAGCGCGGCGAACCCGTCGCCGAGCCGTTCCAGCGTGCTGACCAGCGCCCGCACCCCGGTGGTGACCTCGGCGCGGCTGGGTTCGGCGGTGATCCGCTCGTGGTCGGTGACCACGATCCGGCCGGTGGCCTGCAGCTCCGGGGAGAGCTCGACGGCGAAACCGGTCTCGTCCAGTGCGAACAGGCCGAGCCCGTGGGTGTCCAACGCCAGCCGGAACACCCGCAGCAGCGGCCGGACGAAGTGCTCCAGGAAGTGGTCGAGCTCGTCCTCGCGGCGCGCGAACCGGTTGTCCAGCACGACGCGCAGCAGTTTCGGCGCGCCGTCGGCGTCCGGGTGCAGCAGCGCGCCGAGGTCGGCGGCGATGGTGCCGCCGGGGTGCCTCGGGTGCGCGGGGGCGGGGTCGACGACGCGCAGCAGAGCGGTGGTTCCGGTTCCGGTGTCCACGACGGCGCCGGGAACGGGTTGCGTGGCGCAGTGCATGCGCAGTTCGGGGTCGCCGGACACGACAGCGTTGAACCGCTCCCAGCTGCGGAGTTCGCGCAGCGCGCGGTCCCGGGAGTCGATGGCTTGCACGCGAACGGCGCGTTCTCGTCGCCCAACGGTCACCCGCGCGTCCGGGAACGGCACCTTCGGGCCGGTCCCGGGACCGTGCAGCGAGGCCAGCACCCGGTGCGCCAGTTCGCGGTGCTCACCGGAGAGCAGGTCGACGCGTTCCGCCGGGACCTCGGTGACCTGCGGTGATCCGGTGCGCTCGGGGGTCAGCGAGCCGGTGAGCCGGTTCAGCCACGCCGCGTCGAAGACCCGCCGGGTGCGCCGGAGCCGGACCAGGGCGCGGTAGAGATCGGCCCAGGTCGCTTCGGATCCGAGCGGGATGCCGGTGCCGACACCGGCCAGCAGCAGTCCGCCTTCGCGGTCCCGCTCCACCCAGAGGCCGTAGCCCCCGGCGGTGAGCAGGTCGTTGGCCTCCGCGACGGTGAGCGCGCGCCAGGGTCCCGGTGCCGGGAGCTCCTGCGCCGACCGGTCGTCCCGCGCGTGGTCCTCCGCCAGCAACGGCAGGTCCGTCTCCGCCTGTCGAGCCGTCACGGTCTCCCGAGCCGTCACGGGGCCGAGAGGGTGGTTTCGGCACACCGGCGAGCGAACCCGGGTACGGCAAGCAGACGGAGGGCAGCCGTGCAGTAACCCACAATGACCCTTCTGTCACGGAGAATGACGACCCTCGTCACACTAGATAGCGACCCTCCGCGTTGACAACATGACTCAATGCATACCGATTTCCTGTAACGCTCCCCGGCCACCCGGGCCGAATGACGTTTTCACCCGCACGTGATGTAACACTTGACAAAGGTCAAGCAACGCCTGGCGATTTCACCCTTTCGACTTACGATGTCGCGGCATGTCCGGAACGCGCGGATCTCGGCTCAGCAGCAGACTGGGCGGCAGAACTCCGATCAGGGAGGCGCATTGCCTGCAGAAACAGCACCGCTGCGGCGCAAGCCCGTGCAGCAGCGGAGTGCCCAACGAGTGGAGAAGATGCTCGCCGCCACCGCCGCCCTCATCGACGAGGTGGGCTACGACGGATTAACAACCACCCTCATCGCGGAACGGGCCGGAGTGGCGGTCGGGTCGCTGTACCAGTTCTTCCCGGACAAGCGCGCCGTCGTGCAGGAGCTGACGCTG
>NZ_JAWLNX010000037.1:0-66742 GCF_035320975.1 Saccharopolyspora mangrovi
GAGATACAGGGCGAGATCACGAGGAACATCGAGGATGGCACGATAGGTGATCACGTGGGGGCCTTACCTGGTGAAGATCATCTTTGGTCGGAGTTCTTCTACCAGGAGCCCCCACGTCCCACTCCATCAGGCAGGCCCTCTGCCACCCCTACCGATCACCCCACGGCCACCCCTGCCAGGCACCTTACTGAGATCACCTCAATGGAAATCGGGGTTCTGATTTCCATTGAAATCGCGACGCCCGGGGGCGAGGGGTGCGCTGCGTAGACTGCCGGGCGTGGAGTTGTTGCGCGGGGCGTTGGGCGTGGGCGGCGATCAGGCGTTGGAGGTCGCCACCGCGCACGCGATGTTGCGGCGGATCAGCGCCGGCGAAACCGGCCCGGTGCTGCGGGTCTACCGGCCCGACGCCCGGGTGGTGGCCTTCGGCCGGCGGGACAGCCTGCTGCCGGGATTCCCCGACGCGGTCGCCGCGGCGCGCGACGCCGGGTTCGCCCCGGTGCTGCGGGCGCCCGGCGGTCGAGCCGTGGCCTACACCGAGAACTCGCTGGTCGTCGACCACGCCGGGCCCGATCCGGGGCGGCTGGCCGGGCTGGAGGAGCGGTTCGTCGGCTACGCCGAGCTGTGGTCCGACGTCCTCGCCGCGCACGGTGTCGACGCCCAGGTCGGAGCCGTTCCCGGCGAGTACTGCCCGGGCGCGCACAGCGTCAACGCCCGGGGCCGGGTCAAGCTGGTCGGCACCGCGCAGCGGATGGTGCGCGGTGCGTGGCTGTTCAGCGCGGTGGCGATCCTCGATGACGCGGAGGTGCTGCGCCCGCTGCTCACCGAGATCTACCGCGTCCTGGAGCTGCCCTTCGACGACGACTCGGTCGGCTCGATCGCCGAGGAAGCCCCGGGTCGCACGCTGGAGGGCTTCGAGGACTCGGTCATCGCCGCCTACGACGCCCGCTACGGGCTGACCCCGGCGCCGCTGGCCGAGGAGCTGCTCACGCGCGCCAAGGCGCTGGCCGAGGACCACCGCGTCACCGCGTGACCGGCAGCGTGAGCAGCGCCGGACCGTTGGGCGTGCGCAGCTCCAGCGACCGGATCTCGTTGCGGCGCACCGGTGTGGTCACCTTCAGCACCGCGTTGTTGTCGGGCATAGCGAACCAGCGCGCCAGCTCGTCGGTGCTGCCGTCGCGGCGGACCACGACCAGCACGTAGTCGCCTGCGCGGCGGCCTTCGTACTCGCAGTCCACGTCCACCCGGGTGCCCGAGGGCAGGTCGCTGAGGTTGACGCTGGCCGCCACCGGGTAGGCGCCCAGCGCGGTCATCTCCGTTCCCGGCCCGGCATCGGTGAACTGGGTGGACAGCACCATCGCCGCGCAGGCCGCCAGCGCCACGACACCGGCCGAGATCGTTCCGGCCAGGCGCCGCCGCCTGCTGCGGCGGACCTCGTCGAGCAGCTGGGGCAGCCGGTCGGCAGGCTCGGTTCCGGTGTTGAGCTGGGCGGGATCGACCTGGGCGAGCAGTCCGGGCAGTCCGGCGACCTGGCCGACCGCGGCCGCGCAGGACCGGCAGCCGGTGAGGTGCTGCTCGAACGCGGCGCGGTCCTCCGGGGACAGCGCGCCGAGCACGTAGGCGGCGTCGAGATGAGCGAACGGGTCTCGTGGCTGTTTCACCGCGTCACGCCCCTTTCCTCCAGCGCCAGGCGCAGCGCGCGCAACGCGTAGTGCGTGCGGGACTTGACCGTGCCCTCCGGGACGCCGAGCTTCGCGGCGGCGTCGGCCACCGACAACCCGTGGTAGAAGCACAGCGCCAGGACTTCGCGGTGCCGGGTGCTGAGCTCGGCCAGGGCGTCGGCGACCAACCAGCCCTGCACGGCGCGTTCGGTGCCGTCGTCGCCGACCGGGTCCGGGGGAGAGTCGGTCATGACCTCGGCGCGCGAGGTGCCCGAGCGCCACTCGTCGATCGCGATGCGCCGCGCCACCGTCAGCAGCCAGGACCGGGCCGAGCGTTCGGACTGGTCGAGGACCTTGGGGTGGCGCCAGGCCCGCAGCAACGTCTCCTGGACGACGTCCTCGGCGCGGGCCCGGTCGCCGTTGGTCAGCTCCAGGGCGTAGGACCGCAGCGCAGGTGCGTGCTGGTCGTGCAGCACGCGCATCAGCTGCGCCTCAGGTCCGTCGGTCATGCCGCCGCCCGGGTGCGGTCGCGGGTGAGCAGCAGCGCCGTGCCGAACACGACGCAGCCGAGCTCGGTGATCACGCCCCAGACCTCCTCGCTGGTGGCGAACTGCTCCTGCACGCCGAAGAAGCCGACGGTCAGCGACAGCGCGTAGGCGGCCAGCGTCGCCAGGCCGAAGGCGATGGCCGCCAGCGCGGGCACCGGAGAGCGCCACAGCAGCACCGCGATCGCGATCACCACTCCGGCCACGACGTTGACCAAGAAGGACGGCCCGACCACGGGCGTGTCCCCGGCCCAGTCCTGCCACACCACCCAGTGCACCCAGGCCGAGCCGAGCAGGCCGAGCACCACCAGGGTTCGCAGTATCCATCCGACCATCGCCACGCTCCTGCCGCCGTCGGGACTCGCCGTACGCGAGTGAACACGCCGAGCGGCCGGATCCGGTTCAATCTCGAACGGAATTGAACCGATCGGACCGTTGCCTCGTGTTCGAGCGCATGACTGATGACATCCGCTCCCGCCGTTCCGTGCTCGCCGCCGGTGGTGCCGTCGCCGGTGCCGCCGCCCTGTCGGCCTGCGGTGCCGAGGCCCCGCAGCAGCCCGCACCGCCGCAGTCCCCGCCCGCCGCACCGGGGCGATCGTTGACCCCGCTGGCCTCGGTGCCGGTCGGTGGTGCGATCCCGGTGCAGACCCCCGACGGTCGCCAGGCCATAGTGGCCAGGCCCGATCAATCCACCGCAGCGGCCTTCGAGGCCGCGTGCACGCACAAGGGTTGCCCGGTCAAGCCCGAGGGTGCAGAGCTGAAGTGCCCGTGCCACGGCTCGGTCTTCGACGCGCTGTCGGGGTCGGTGAGGAAGGGGCCCGCGGACCGACCGCTGACCCCGATCCCGGTCCGGGTGGAGGGGGACCAGGTCGTCACGGCGTGAGTCCAGGGTGGAGCCGGGGGTCATCGATTCCCGGCTCTGCTGCTGGTGGGGTTACCCCTCCGGGGTATTACGATGGTGGGTGTGTCGGCCTTGCCGAGGTACCCCCTGGGGGTATAGTTTCGGAGGTGTCGGCGAGAGGCGCCGACGTGCAGACCGAGAGGGATGACCCGATGAGCGAGACGACCTACCACGTGACCGGGATGACCTGCCAGCACTGCGTGGCTTCGGTGACCGAGGAGGTCGGCGCCCTCGACGGCGTGACCGACGTGAAGGTCGACCTGCCCACCGGTGCGGTCACCGTCGTCGGCAGCGCACCGGAGGCCTCCGTGCGCGCGGCCGTCGAAGAGGCCGGTTACGAGCTGGCCTCATGACCACCCCGACGGCGCGAGAGGACCGGGCATGACCACCGTCGAGCACCCCGCGGGTCAGGCCGTCGAACTGGCGATCACCGGCATGACCTGCGCTTCGTGCGCCAACCGCATCGAGCGCAAGCTCAACAAGGTCGACGGCGTCTCCGCGAGCGTCAACTACGCCACGGAGAAGGCCCAGGTCAGCGCGCCAGAGGAGCTCGAACCGCAGCGACTGGTCGAGGTCGTGGAGGCCGCCGGGTACGGCGCGACCCTGCCCAGCACCGAACCGGCGGAGGACGAACCGGCCGACGCGCTGCGGCAGCGGCTGCTCGGTTCGCTGGCGCTGTCGGTGCTGGTCGTGCTGCTGTCGATGGTGCCGGTCCTGCAGTTCACCTACTGGCAGTGGATCTCGCTGGCGCTGGCCGCGCCGGTGGTCGTCTGGGGCGGCTGGCCGCTGCACCGCGCGGCGGCGCTGAACCTGCGCCACGGCGCGGCGACGATGGACACCTTGGTGTCGATGGGCACCCTCGCGGCGTTTCTGTGGTCGCTGTACGCGCTGCTGTTCGGGCACGCCGGCATGCCCGGCATGACCCACCCGTTCACGCTGACCATCGAACGCGGCGACGCCACCGGCTCGATCTACCTGGAGGTCGCCGCCGCGGTGACCACGTTCGTGCTGGCCGGGCGCTACTTCGAGGCCCGCGCCAAGCGCCGCGCCGGAGCCGCGCTGCGCGCACTGCTGGAGCTGGGCGCCAAGGACGTGGCGGTGCTGCGCGGCGGCGAGGAGGTCCGCGTGCCGACCGCGCAACTGGCGGTCGGCGACCGGTTCGTGGTGCGACCCGGCGAGAAGATCGCCACCGACGGCGTCGTCGAGGACGGCAGCTCGGCCGTCGACGCCTCGATGCTCACCGGCGAGTCCGTGCCGGTCGAGGTCGGCCCCGGCGAGGCGGTCGTGGGCGCCACGGTCAACGCCGGCGGACGGCTGGTCGTGCGCGCCACGCAGGTCGGATCCGACACGCAGCTGTCGCAGATGGCGCGGATGGTGGAGGAGGCCCAGACCGGCAAGGCGCAGATCCAGCGGCTCGCCGACCGGGTCTCAGCGGTGTTCGTGCCGATCGTCATCGGCCTGGCGCTGCTGACCCTGCTGGGCTGGCTGATCGCCGGTCAGCCGGTGACCGCCGCGTTCACCGCCGCGGTGGCGGTGCTGATCATCGCCTGCCCGTGCGCGATGGGCCTGGCCACGCCGACCGCGCTGCTGGTGGGCACCGGGCGCGGCGCGCAGCTGGGCGTGCTCATCAAGGGACCGCAGGTCCTGGAGTCCACCCGGCGGATCGACACCGTCGTGCTGGACAAGACCGGCACGGTCACCACCGGGCGGATGCAGCTGCTCGACGTGCGCACCGCGGAGGGCACCGATCGCGGCGAGGCGCTGCGCCTGGCCGGAGCGGTGGAGAACGCCTCCGAGCACCCCATCGCGCGTGCCATCACCACCGGTGCCCGGCAGGAGCTCGGCGAGCTCCCGGAGGTCACCGACTTCGCCAACGTCGAAGGCCTCGGCGTGCAGGGCGTCGTGGACGGGCACGCCGTGCTGGCCGGTCGCGCGGCGCTGCTGCAGCAGTGGGGCCTTCACCTCGACGGCCCGCTGGCCGAGGTGAAGGCGGCGGCCGAGGCCGAGGGCAAGACGGCGATCCTGGTGGCCTGGGACGGCGCCGTGCGCGCCGTGCTGGTCGTTGCCGACACGGTGAAACCGACCTCGCAGCACGCGATCGCGCAGCTGCGCGAGCTCGGCCTGACCCCGGTGCTGCTCACCGGAGACAACGCGGCGGTGGCCGACTCCGTCGCCGCCCAGGTCGGCATCGACGAGGTCATCGCCGAGGTCATGCCCGCCGACAAGGTCGAGGTCGTCAAGCGCCTGCAGGGCGAGGGCAAGGCGGTGGCGATGGTCGGCGACGGCGTCAACGACGCCGCAGCCCTCGCGCAGGCCGACCTCGGCCTGTCGATGGGAACCGGCACCGACATCGCCATCGAGGCGGGCGATCTGACCCTGGTGCGCGGTGACCTGCGCGCCGCGGTGGACGCCATCCGCCTGTCGCGGCGGACGCTGAAGACCATCCAGGGCAACATGTTCTGGGCGCTGGCCTACAACGTCGCCGCGCTGCCGCTGGCCGCCGCCGGGCTGCTCAACCCGATGATCGCCGGCGCGGCGATGGCCTTCAGCTCGCTGTTCGTCGTCGGCAACAGCCTGAGGCTGCGCCGCTTCCGCAGCACGGCCGGATAGGCGCGGTGATCCCGCGAGCGCCCACCCGATCCCAGTACCGGGTGGGCGCTTCCGCGTGCCGGGGTTGACCGGGTGGGGTGCAATGGTGGGCATGGCGGAGTTCAGCACAGCGACCCTGCAGCCGGGGCAGACCGAGTCCAACGACCAGGGCGAGCGCGTCGGCCGATCGGCCGGCGGCAAGCTCGTGCAGATGCGGCGCCGGGTGTCCGAGCGCGGGTTCGCGGTCACCGTGGACGCCGAGCCGCGCGCGGAGGTGCCTGCCGAGGTGCTCACCCACGAGTGGTCGGCCGCCAACGCCGCGTTCGACCGGCTGATGCACGAGTACTGAGTTCGACGGCCCGCGCCTCGAACGTGGCGGCAGTCGAGCCGGGCGTCGGATTCAATATCCGATCTCGCTGGTTTCGGGACTCGGCACCTCGGGTAGTGCGGGAAGAAGTCCCCAATTCGAGGAGGGCCCGATCATGACCACGGCACGCGACATCATGCACCCCGGTGCCGAATGCATCGGCGAGGACCAAAGCCTCTACACAGCCGCGCAGATGATGCGCGACCTTGACGTCGGCTCGCTGCCGATCTGCGGCAAGGACGACAAGTTGCACGGCATCATCACCGACCGCGACATCGTGGTGCGCTGTTGCGCGGAAGGACGTGATCCCGCGCAGGTCAAAGCGGGCGAAATGGCCCAGGGAACGCCACACTGGATCGACGCGCAGTCGGACGTCAACCAGGTGCTGACCATGATGGAACAGCACAAGATCCGGCGGATGCCGGTCATCGCCGACCACAGGTTGGTCGGGATGATCAGTGAGGCCGATCTGGCACAGCACCTCAACGACGACCAGCTGGCGCACTTCGTGGAGACCATCTGCGCCGGGAAGTGAGATGACAACACGGGTGTTCGTGGTCGATGACCACGACGTAATCCGACGTGGCATCGCCGCGCTGGTCGATGCCGAGGACGATCTGGAACTGGTCGGGGAAGCGGGCAGCGTGGCCGAAGCGCTGGCCTGGGTCCCGAAGAAGAACCCGCAGGTGGCCGTGCTCGACGTGCGGCTGCCCGATGGCAACGGCGTGGAGCTGTGCCGGGAGCTGCGCTCGCAGCTGCCGGAGCTGCGCTGCCTGATCCTGACCTCCTTCGACGATCACGAGGCCCTGATGGACGCCATCATGGCCGGCGCCAGCGGATTCGTGCTCAAGGGCGTCGTCAGCGAGGAACTGGTCAGCGCGCTGCGCACGGTCGGTGCGGGCAAGTCGTTGCTGAGCCCGCAGCGCACCGAGGCGATGCTGAACTGGTTGCGCAAGGAGCAGGAGAAGGCCGATCCGCTGCGGGAGCTCACCGCCCGCGAGCGGCAGGTGCTCGAGCTCATCGGCGAGGGCATGACCAACCGCGAGATCGCCGATCGGATGGTGCTCGCGGAGAAGACGATCAAGAACTACGTGTCGCAGATGCTGGCGAAGCTCGCGATGCGGCACCGCAGCGAGGCGGCGGTGCTGGCCACCGAGTTGCGGCTGGACCGCGATTCCCGCAACAAGCACTGACAGCGGGGAGGCCGTTGATGTCACAACCGCCGGAGCGGGTCGAGGCCGAACAGGTGCTGGCCAGGCTGCTGCCCGGACTGCGGGAACTTCGCGACGGCAACTTCCGGCGCAGGCTGGTGGTCAGCGGTGACGGTGCCGCCGGTGAGGCCGCCGCGATCTACAACGAGGTGGCCGAGCGCAACCAGCGCCTGGCCGGTGAGCTGCAGCGGGTGGGCGAGTCGGTGGCGCGCGGCCAGCTGCCGGTCGCCCCGGTCTCGCTCGACGGCCCGGTGGAGGGCGGCTGGGCGCTGGCGGCCGACTCGGTGAACTTCATGGCCGACAACCTCACCAGCCAGGTCCGCGACATCGCCCAGGTCGCCACGGCGGTGGCCGCGGGCGATCTCACGCAGAAGATCGACGTGGACGCCCAGGGCGAGATCCTGCAGCTGAAGAACACGATCAACACGATGGTCGACCAGCTCTCGGCGTTCGCCGCCGAGGTCACCCGGGTGGCCCGCGAGGTCGGCACGGAAGGCAAACTCGGCGGTCAGGCGCGGGTGTACGGCGTGGCGGGGATCTGGAAGGACCTCACCGACAACGTCAACATCATGGCCGACAACCTCACCAACCAGGTGCGCAGCATCGCGCAGGTGACCACCGCCGTCGCGCAGGGCGATCTGTCCAAGAAGATCGACGTCAACGCGCGCGGCGAGATCCTGGAGCTCAAGACCACGATCAACACGATGGTCGACCAGCTCTCGGCGTTCGCCGCCGAGGTCACCCGGGTGGCCCGCGAGGTCGGCACCGAGGGCCAGCTGGGCGGTCAGGCCGAGGTCGCCGACGTCTCCGGCACGTGGCGGCGGCTCACTGAGAGCGTCAACCGGCTCGCCGGCAACCTCACCACCCAGGTCCGCGCGATCGCCCAGGTCGCCACCGCGGTCACCGAAGGGGATCTGACCAGGCAGATCACCGTGGACGCCTCGGGCGAGGTGGCCGAGCTCAAGGACAACATCAACGCGATGATCAGCAACCTCAAGGAGACCACCCGGGCCAACCAGGAGCAGGACTGGCTCAAGACCAACCTGGCCCGCATCTCCGCGCTGATGCAGGGCCAGCACGACCTCGACGCCCTCGCGCAGCTGATCATGTCCGAGCTCGCACCGCTGGTGTCGGCCCACCAGGGCGCGTTCTTCCTGACCCGCACCGAGGAGGACGGGCACCGCTACCTCGAGCACGTCGCCGGCTACGGCCGGCCGCCCGAGCGCCAGGGCACCCCGCTGCGGTTCGACTTCGGGGAGTCCCTGGTCGGGCAGGTGGCGGTGGATCGCAGGTCGATCCTGGTCGAGGACGCGCCACCGGACTACACCCGGATCAGCTCCGGGCTGGGGGAGGCCGCGCCGACCAACGTGGCGATCGTGCCGGTGCTGTTCGAGGGCGCGGTGCTCGGCGTCATCGAGCTCGCCGGCATCCACCGCTTCAGCTCGGTGCACCTGGACCTGCTGGACCGGCTCAAGGAGTCCATCGGCGTCGAGGTCAACACCATCGTGGTCAACACGCGCACCGAAGCGCTGCTGGGCGAGTCCCAGCACCTGGCCAGCGAGCTGCAGGCCCGCTCGGAGCAGCTGCAGAACCAGCAGGACGAGCTGCAGCACTCCAACACCGAGCTGGAGGAGAAGGCCGCGCTGCTGGCCAGCCGCAACAAGGACATCGAGCTCAAGAACATCGAGATCGAGCAGGCCCGGCAGGAGCTCGAGGACCGCGCCCGGCAGCTCTCGGAGGCCTCGGCCTACAAGTCGGAGTTCCTGGCCAACATGTCCCACGAGCTGCGCACTCCGCTCAACAGCGTGCTGATCCTGGCCAAGCTGCTGGCCGACAACATGGACGGCAACCTCACCCCGCAGCAGGTCGACCTGGCCCGGACCGTGCACCAGGCGGGCTCGGACCTGCTGCAGCTGATCAACGACGTGCTCGATCTGTCCAAGGTGGAGGCCGGGCAGATGCACCTGCTGCCCGAGGACGTCGAGATCGGCGAGCTGGCGCGCAGCCTGGAGTCGATGTACCGGCCGGTCGCGGCCGAGAAGGGCCTGGAGTTCAAGGTCGTCGTGGCGCCGTCGCTGCCGCCCAGCGTGCACACCGACCGCAGCAAGCTCGAGCAGATCGTGCGCAACCTGCTGGCCAACGCGGTGAAGTTCACCGACCGCGGCACCGTGGAAATGCGCATCCGCCCGGCCCAACCCACCGAGGTCAACGCCGGCGCGCTGCGCCGGGCCCGGCAGCGCGTGGTCTTCGCCGTGCGCGACACCGGGATCGGCATCCCCGCCGACAAGCTGTCGCTGATCTTCGAGGCGTTCCAGCAGGTCGACGGGACCACGGTGCGCAAGTACGGCGGCACCGGCCTGGGCCTGTCGATCAGCCGCGAGCTGACCACGCTGCTGGGCGGGGAGCTGCAGGTGCACAGCGAACCCGGGCAGGGCAGCACCTTCAGCCTCTACCTGCCGACTGAACCGATCTCCGAGACGCCCGCGCCACCGGTGCCCACCAAGCCGGTGATCGAGGAGCCACCGGAGACCGGGGAGGAGCAGGAAGAACCGGCCCCGGCGGAGGCAGCGCCGCTGCCGCGCCCCCCGACCGAGGCCGAGACCAGCTTGGACGTCTCCGTGGAGGGGATCGACCCGCCGCTGCGCTCCTCCGAGCTGATGAACCAGGAGACCCAGCCGCACCTGCACCGCGCGGTCCAGCCCGCGCAGCGCGGTGCGCTGCAGTTCAACTCCGAGAAGGTGCTGGTCGTCGACGACGACGAGCGCAGCGTGCACGCCATGCGGGTGCTGCTGGAGCAGCACGGGCTGCAGGTGGTGCAGGCCGACAACGCGCTGGCCGCGCTCAAGGAGCTGCGCAACCACGCCGACATCGTGATCGTGCTGATGGACGTGATGATGCCGCAGCTGGACGGCAACGAGACCATCCGCATGATCCGGGAGATGCCGCGCTACCGGGACCTGACGATCATCGCCGTGACCGCCAAGGCGATGAAGGGCGACCGCGAGCAGAGCATCGCCGCCGGGGCCACCGAGTACCTGACCAAACCGGTCGACTCGGACCGCCTGTTCGACCTGCTCTCCGAGCACCTGCCCGCGGGGATGACCAGCGAGGTCGACTGAGCCGCCGCCGTTCCCGGAACACCGCGCAGAACGTTGCGCACTGTGCACTCGCTGAATGGGACTATTGCGCGATTCGCGCAGCGCTCTCTATGGTTAGACCAAGCCCGGCGGGGGGTGCTCGTTGGGTGTTTCGGCGAGCAGAAGAGCAGGTGATCATGGGATCGCGAGTCCTGGTCGTGGCCGATGACCTCAGCGGTGCCGGTGATTCCGGAGTCCCCTTCGCGCTGCGCGAAATGCGCACCCTGCTGGCGTTGGACGACACCGGTGACGCCGAGGTTTTCGTGGCTGACACCGACAGCAGGCACATCGAACCCGATCTCGCCGCCAAGCGCGTGCACGAGGCACTGGACGGGCACGCGCAAGGCCGCGTCGTCTTCAAGAAGATCGACTCGACCCTCCGCGGCAACCTCGCCGCCGAGGTCGGTGCGATCGTCGAGCACGCCGACGGGGCGGGGGTGCTGCTGTGCCCGGCCTCGCCGGCCACCGGCCGAACGGTCCTCGGCGGAGTCGTGCACATCAACGGAATCCCGTTGCACCACACAGGTTTCTGGAAGACCGAACCCGATGAGGCGCCGGTGGACATCGCTTCGGCGCTCGACGGGCTGAAAGTCCGCCACCTCGCGCTGGCTTCGGTCCGGGGCAGGCCCGCGCAGCTGCGCGAACGCGTCGGGCAACTGCTGGCCGAAGCCGACGTGCTGATCTGCGACGCGGTCTCGGAGAGCGACCTGCGCGCGGTGGTGACCGCCGGATCGGCGGCCGCCGCCCAACCGCACTGGGTCGGGGCCAACGGGCTGGCCGACGCGCTGGCCGAACTCCTGCGCCCCGGCTACGACATCGAACCCCCGCCGCCGGTGGACGGGCCGGTGCTGGCCGTGGTGGGCAGCGCGCACAGCGCCTCCCGGCAGCAGGCCGACTACCTCGCCGAACGCGTCGGGCACATCCGGCGGCTGTCGGCGCGCAGCCTGGTCGAGGCCAACCCGGCCGCGCTGGCGCGCACCGCCGAGCAGATCCACGACGCGCTGTGCGGCGGCGACGTGCTGGTCACCCTCGAAGGCCCGGTCGAGGCCGGACTGTCGCGACAGCTCACCGCAGCGCTGGCCGAGGTGTGCGCACCCGCGGCCGAGAAGGCCGGGCTGCTGGTGCTCACCGGCGGCGAGACCGCCCGAGCCGTGCTCGGCAGGCGCGGGGTCAGCGGATTACGGCTGCTCAACGAGCTGGAACCGGGCGTGGTGCTGGGCCGCACGATCGAGAAGCAGCCCGGCTACGTCATCACCAAGGCCGGCGCGTTCGGCGCGCCGGACTCGCTGCACCGCGCGGTGTCCGCGGTGCGCTGCGGAAGGGCCGTCGCGTGACCTCTCCTGCCATCGCCGTCACGATGGGCGACGCGGCCGGCGTCGGCCCGGAGGTGATCGTGCGCGCGCTCGCCGATCCCGGGCTGCGCGGCCTGGCCCGCCCGGTGGTGATCGGCGATGCCGCCCGGCTGACCCGGGCCGCCGAGATCTGCGGCATCGACGTGCGCGTCAAACCGGTCGCCGGGCCCGCCGAGGCCTCCGGTGATCCGGAGGTGCTCGACGTGCTCGACATCGGCGGCATACCACCGGATCTGCCGTTCGGGCAGCTGTCGGCGGTGGCCGGTGAAGGTGCCTACCGGTACGTGGCCGAGGCCGCCGAACTGGCGATGGCCGGGCAGGTGCAGGCGATCTGCACCGCACCGCTGAACAAGGCGGCGCTGCACGCCGCCGGGCACCGCTATCCCGGGCACACCGAGCTGCTCGCCGAGCTGTGCGGGGTGCCGGAGGTGTCGATGATGCTGTCCACCGGCGACGTGCGCGTCATCCACGTGACCACGCACATCGGCCTCGTCGACGCCGTCGAGCGGATCGAACCCGGCCTGGTCGAACGCACCGTGCGGCGCGGGCACCGGACCCTGGTGGACTCCGGCGTCCCCGCGCCGCGCATCGCGGTGTGCGGGATCAACCCGCACGCCGGGGAGAACGGCCTGTTCGGCCACGGCGAGGAGGAGACCAAGATCGAGCCCGCGCTGGTGGCCTGCCGCGCCGACGGCATCGACGCGCAAGGTCCGCTGCCGGCGGACACGGTGTTCTTCCGCGCCGGTCGCGGCGATTTCGACCTGGTGGTGGCGATGTACCACGACCAGGGCCACGGGCCGGTGAAGATCCTCGGCCTGGAGGCCGGGGTCAACATCACCGTGGGCCTGCCGGTCATCCGGACCTCGGTGGACCACGGCACGGCCTTCGACATCGCCGGCACCGGCCAGGCCGAGGCGGGCAGCATGCTGGAAGCGCTGCGCCAGGCGGCGGCACTGGCCGGACGACCTTGATCCGGCTCTGGGAGGATCACGGCGTGAGCGCGGAAGTCGAAGGACGCCTCTCGGCAGGGCAGCGCAGGGCGTTGATAGAGCGGCTGGTGACCGAGCAGGGCGCGGTCCAGGTCGAGGAGCTGGCCGCCTCGCTGGCGGTCACCCCCTCGACCATCCGGCGCGATCTGCAGCTGCTGACCGATCAGGGCAAGCTCGCCCGCACCTACGGCGGCGCGATGCCCGCCACCAGCGCGGAGCCCTCGCTGGGGCAGCGCACCGCGCTGGCCTCGGCGGAGAAGGACCGCATCGCCGGTTGGGCGGCCGAGCAGGTCTCCATCGGCGACACGGTCATCCTCGACGCGGGCACCACCACCGGGAAGCTGGCCCACCACCTGCGCGACCGGACGGGCCTGACGGTGATCACCAACAGCGTCATGGCCTTGACCGAGCTGGTCGACGCCGACCCGGTGCAGGTGGTCTCGCTGGCTGGGGAGCTGCGGCACATCAGCCAGGGCTTCGTCGGCCCGCTGGCCGAGCTGACGCTGTCCCGGGTCACCGCCGACAAGGCGTTCCTGGGCGCCGACGGGCTCGACTCCCGCCACGGCATCTGCGAGGCGAGCCTGCTGCAGACGCGCCTGAAGGAGCAGATGATCGCCCAGTCACGCGAGGTCTTCATCCTCGCCGACAGCACCAAGCTCGGCGCCACCCCGTTCAACGCCTGGGCCCCGCTCCCGGCCCGCTGGACCCTCGTCACCGACACCAACGCCGACGAGAAGCACCTGGCACCGTTCCGCTGCCTGCCCGAGGTCGACATCATCACCGTCTGACCTCCTCCGGCGCGCTCGTGGGATGTCGGCCACTGTGGACTCCGGGGCGAGGTTCGCGGTGTTACCGTTCGCGCGGCTAACGAGCGGTGCGGTGTGGAGGTGGCGCGATGAACTCCCGGATCGCGCTGTACATCGGCGGCCTGCTCGGGCCGTTCGGAGCCGGGATCGTCGCCGCGATGCTGCCCGAGCTCGGCGCGGACTTCGAGGTCTCGCCGAGCCTCGCCGCCAGCTCGACCACCGCCTACCTGCTGCCGTTCGCGCTGGTCATGCTCGTCTCCGGCAACCTCGGGGAGAGGTGGGGCAGCAGCCGCACCATCCGCGCCGCCTACATCGGCTACGCCGTGGTGGCGGTGCTGGGAGCCCTGGCGCCGTGGTTCTGGCTGTTCCAGCTCACCCGCGCGCTGCAAGGCGTGGCCAACGCCTTCACCACGCCGCTGCTGCTGGCCAAGATCGCCGCGGGCACGCCCCGGGAACGGCTGGGCCGGGCGATGGGCACCTACGGGGCGATGCAGGCCATCGGCCAGACCACCGCACCCCTGGTCGGCGGGCTGGCCGCTGAAAGCGCCTGGCAGCTGGCCTTCCTCGGCGTCGCGGTCGTCGCCGCCGTGCTCGCGATCAGCCCGCTGCCCGCCGATGCCCCCACCGCAGGTGGTCGCACCCCGGCGCTGCGCGACGCCTGGACCCCGGTGATCCTGCTCAGCGGCGGTGTCGCCGGGGTGGCCTGGATGTGCTCGGCGGGACTGCCGTTCCTGGTCTCCTTCCGCCTCGACGACGCCTTCGCCCTCAGCCCCGGCGCGCGCGGGCTGGCGTTGACGGCCTACGGCGTCGCCGGGGTGCTCGCCGCCCGCCTGACCGGCAGCGCCGTCGACCGCTTCGGCGTGCGCGCCGCGCTGATCACCGGCGTGCTGGCAGCCGCCGTCGCCGTCGCCGCGATCGGCCTGGTCGACGTGCTGGCCGTGGTGGTCCTCGCCTGGGCGGTGGCCGGGGTGTGCGGGCAGCTGATCCTGGTCGCCGTGCACTCCACGGTGCTCGGCGGGGCCGGTGGCGGCGGGGCCATCTCGGTGGTCACCGCGTGGCGGTTCCTCGGGATGTCGGCCGCACCGGCGGTGTTCACCGGCCTCTACCGCCTGGAGGCGGGTTTGGGCTTCGGTCTCGCGGGGCTGCTGCTGGCACTTTTGATTCCCGTTGTTTCCATTTGGTGGCCCCGGCCGCGCCGCGCCGCCGACTGAGTTCTCGCAGCTCGTCGTGGATTTCTGACATCGAAGCGAGCACTTCTCGCCATCTTGTCACCAGATTTGCGTCACCCAATGGTGATCGTTCGTGTGGCACGCTTCCTCCCGTCTCGACCAAGGGGAGAGGGAGCCATGAAGATCACCCGCTGGAAACCCTTAACGCTGCTGTGCGGCGCCGTCCTGGTGGCCGCGCCGACCGCCGCCGTCGCGGTGGCCTCGCCCGCGCAGCCCACCGCCGACGACTACTACCAGGACGCGATCGGCAAGACCGGCCCCGAGCTGGAGGCTGCGCTGCACGGCATCATCAGCAACGGCGCCACGACCCTCGACTACGACGGCGTCTGGGACGCGCTCAAGGCCACCGACGAGGACCCGGCCAACCCCAACAACGTCGTCCTGCTCTACACCGGCCGTTCGCAGGCCAAGGACACCAACGGCGGCGACGCCGACCAGTGGAACCGCGAGCACGTCTGGGCCAAGTCCCACGGCGACTTCGACACCGTTCCCGGCCCCGGCACCGACGTGCACCACCTGCGGCCCACCGACGTGTCGGTCAACGCCGACCGCGGCAACAAGGACTTCGACATGGGCGGCACCGAGTCCGCCGAAGCCCCGGGCAACTTCACCGACGACGACTCCTGGGAACCGCGCGACGCCGTCAAGGGCGACGTCGCCCGCATGATCTTCTACATGTCCGTGCGCTACGAGGGCACCGACGGCTTCGCCGACCTCGAGGTCAACGACCAGGTCGGCAACGGCACCGCGCCCAACATCGGCAAGCTCTCGGTCCTCAAGCAGTGGAACGAGCAGGACCCGCCGGACGCCTTCGAGCAGCGCCGCAACGAGGTCATCTTCACCGACATCCAGCACAACCGGAACCCGTTCATCGACCACCCCGAGTGGGTCGAGGAGATCTGGTGACCAGATCTCTCTCCGCGGGCTGGTTGGCTTGGCGGTGCGGGTAGGGGAACCTCAGACGCCCTCTGGCTCCGGGATCCGCGACTTGAGTATGTCGAATTACGGGGCGCTGCGGCAGTCCTCGCCGGAGAACCTCGGAGAACCCCCAGCGGTGCCAGTTGCTCAGGTGGAGCAGGGAGAAAGCGACTGCGTCGCTTGGCTGTCGCTCATCGCCCGGGTTGGGAGGCTAGCCCGGGACGACCCCGTCTTCGACGAGTCCTGCGTAGATCGCTTCGCTGACGACCTGCAGCGAGGACATGGGCCGGATCATCACCGTGAAGGTGGTGATCCGGTCCTGCGCGTCGAGGTGGACGAGGTCGATGCCCTCCACCTGCTTGCCGCCCACGACCGTGCGGAAGTGCAGGACGTGTGCCTGGGAGTCCTCCCCGGACGGGGTCTGGCCGCGTCCGGGGAAGTCGCCGACGTAGCGGAAGTCCTCGAAGGTCCGCTGCAGCACCCGGAACAGGGCGCGCACCGTGTCGATGCCCTCGAACGGCGTGAACTTCACCGGGCTGAAGAAGCGGATGTCGTCGGTGAACTCGTCCACGGCGGCGTCGAAGTCACCGGCCTCGATCGCGGCGCGGAAGCGTGCTGCGGCGTTCAAGGTCCTCACTCCTGGTCGTCGTCGAGCGCTCGGATGGTCTCCTCGCACCACTCCAGCAGGGCCTGCTCGGTGCGGATTCCGCCGCGCAGCACCAGGTGCTGGTGCAGCGCCTGGCCGGAGAGCTTCGCGGGATCGGGGAAGTCGCGGCGTTCGATCTCGCGGTAGAGCGAGAGCTGCTGGATGCGCAGATCGCGCTGCCGGGCGATCTCGGCCCGCACCTGCGCGGCGTCGCCGTAGGACGCGCCGCGCAGCTTGACCGTCAGGTCGTTGCGGGTCGCGGCCGGTTCGGCGATCCAGCGCGCGAGCTCCTCGGCGCCGGTGTCGCTGACCCGGTAGACCTTCTTGTCCGGCCGCTTCTGCTGGGCCACCTCGTCGCAGTCGACCCAGCCCAGCTCGACCATGCGCTTGAGGCTGCGGTAGATCTGCTGGTGGCTGGCCGCCCAGAAGTACCCGATCGACTTGTCGAACCGCCGCGCCAGCTCGTAGCCCGAGCCCGCCCGCTCGCGCAGGGACACCAGGATCGCGTACTCCAGGGACAAGACCGTCTTCCTCTCAGCCGGCGACGAGCTTGCCGAGCCGGTTGCGGACCAGCTCGCCGGATTCGGTGACGATCCGGTCGACCAGCTCGGCCACGGTCGGGACGTCGTTGATCAGTCCCTGGACCATACCGACGCTCCACACGCCCAGTTCGGTGTCACCCTGCTCGTAGACCTGGCGGCCCCGAGCACCGGCGACCAGCTCGCGGACGTCCTCGAAGGCCACGCCCTCGTCGAGCTTGGCGACGACCTCGCGGCTGACGGAGTTGCTGGCCACCCGCGCGGTGTTGCGCAGCGGCCGGAAGATCAGCTCGGTGTCGCGCTCACCGGCCTCGGTGATGCGCTTCTTGACCTCGTCGTGGATCGGCGACTCCTGGGTGCACATGAACCGGGTGCCCATGTTCACCCCGTCGGCGCCCAGGCTCAGCGCCGCGACCAGGCCGCGCGCGTCGGCGAAACCGCCGGAGGCGATGATCGGGATGCTCAGCTCGTCGGCGGCCCGGGGGATGAGCACCAGGCCCGGGATGTCGTCCTCACCGGGGTGCCCGGCGCACTCGAACCCGTCGATGCTGACCCCGTCCACGCCCAGCTCCTGCGCCTTGAGCGCGTGCCGGACGCTGGTGCACTTGTGCAGCACCTTCACCCCGGCCGGCTTGAACGCCGCGACCTGCTCGGCGGGGTTGGACCCGGCGGTCTCCACGACGGTGATGCCGGATTCGATGATCGCCTGCCGGTACTCGGCGTAGGGCGGCGGCGTGATCGCCGGCAGGATCGTCAGGTTCACGCCGAAGGGCTTGTCGGTGAGCTCGCGGCAGCGCGCGATCTCCTTGACCAGGTCCTCCGGGGTGGGCTGGGTCAGCGCGGTGATCATGCCCAGCGCGCCGGCGTTGGCGACCGCGGCCACCAGCTCGGCGCGGCCGACCCACTGCATCCCGCCTTGCACGATCGGGTGCTCGACGCCGAACTCCTCGGTGAACCTGGTCCGCAGCACGCTGATCACTGCCCTTCTCAACTCGAACCACTCAGGCGAACGCGAACGTTACTATGCACTCTGTTGCAATGCAACTAGTTGCATAGGTGGCTGTGCGGCGAGAGCGCTGGGGGAGGAGCTCAGAAGTTGACGTAGCCCCCGTCGACGGTGAGCACGTCAGAGGTGTGGAAGGCGCTGGCCGGGCTCGCCAGGTACACCGCCAGAGCACCGAAGTCGCCTGGCTGGCCCCAACGGCCCACCGGCATGCGCGGCAGCACCTTGCGCTGGAACCCCTCCGATTCCAGCGCAGGATCGGCCAGCGGAGTGCTCACCCACCCCGGCAGCACCGCGTTGGCGCGGATGCCGTGACGAGCCAGCTCGATCGCGATCGACTTGATCATCGAGATCAGCCCGCCCTTGCTCGCCGCGTAGGCCTGACCCCGCGGCTGGCCCTGCCGAGCGGCTAAGCTCGAGGTGCCCACCAAGCTGCCGCCCTCGCCCTGCGCCAGCATCTGCCGCGCCGCAGCGCGCAACGTCAGGAACGCCCCGTCCAGATCCACCCGGGTGACCCGCCGGAACTCGCTGAGCTCGGTGTCGACGAACCGCGTCGCGGCACCCCCGATGCCGGCGTTGGCGAAGCAGGAGTCCACCCGCCCGAGCCGCTGCACCGTCTCGGCCATCGCCGCCTCGACCTGCTCCTCGTCGCCGACATCGCAGCTCACGGCTGCGACTTGGCCGCCGTGCGCGGCCAGCTCACCCGCCGCCGCCTCGTTGCGCTCGACGTTGGTGCCCCAGATGCACACCGACGCCCCGGCCGCGGCCAGCGCATCGGCCATCGCCAGGCCGATGCCGGAATTGCCGCCGCTGACCAGAGAAACGTGCCCGGTCAGGTCGAAAGGATTGGCCTTCTCGCCCACGTGGATGATGCCTCCCTGAAAGACGTGGCTAGTCGCGGTACTCCGCGCGCAGGGTCGTCTTGAGGACCTTGCCGCTGGGGTTGCGGGGGAGCTGCTCGACCAGCCGGATCTGCCGGGGCCGCTTGTAGCCGGCCAGGCGCGCGCGGCACCAGGTCTCGACGTCCTCGTCGGTCGGCGGATCGGCGGGATCGCGCGGCGCGATCACCGCCAGCGGCGCCTCGCCCCAGCGCGGGTCCGGGACGCCGATCAGCGCCACCTCGCCGATCTTGGGATGACCGGACAGCGCCTCCTCGACCTCGGCGCAGTAGATGTTCTCGCCCCCGGAGATGATCATGTCCTTCTTGCGGTCGACCACGTAGAGGTAGCCCTCGTCGTCCTGGCGCACCAGATCACCCGAGTGGAACCAGCCGCCGCGGAAGGCCTCCGCGGTCTCCTCCGGCTTGTTCCAGTACTCCCGCATCACCGTCGGGCCCCGGTAGACGATCTCACCCACTTCGCCCCGGGCCACGTCGTTCATCTCGTCGTCGACGACGCGCACCTCGACGTTGAGCATCGGCGTGCCCACCGAACCGATCTTGCGGATCGCGTCCTCGCCCCGCAGCGCCGTGGTCACCGGACTGCACTCGGTCTGCCCGAACACGGTGCTCAGCTCGGCCTGCGGGAAGGTCTCCATGATCTGGCGCAGCAACGTCGTCGAAGCCGGGGCCGCACCCCAGCTGATCCGCCGCAACGCCGACAGGTCGTATTCGGCGACGTCGGGCAGCGAGCAGATCGCCTGCCATTGGGCCGGCACGAAGAAGCACCCCGAGATCCGCTCCCGGGCCAGCAGCGCCACCGTCTCGCGCGGGTCGAACTGACCCGACGACGACAGCACGATCCGGCCGCCGCGCAGCAGCGGGCCCATCAACCCCGACACCCCGGCGATGTGGAACAACGGCACACCCACCAGGTACACCCGGTCGTCCTCGGAAACCCCGTTGTGCACCAGCAGGCTGAAGGTGTGCATCAGCAGGTTGTGGTGGGTCAGCACCGCGCCCTTGGGCCGACCGGTCGTGCCCGAGGTGTACATGATGAAAGCGGGGGAGGACAGGTCCACGTCCACCTCGACCCGCTCGGCCGAGGCGCCCGCCAGCGCGTCCTCGAAGGCCACCGACTCCGCTCCCGCGTCGCCCCTGCCGATGACCAGCGCGAACCGGGTTTCCGGGGCCT
Source organism: Saccharopolyspora mangrovi (assembly GCF_035320975.1). Taxonomy (NCBI): domain Bacteria; kingdom Bacillati; phylum Actinomycetota; class Actinomycetes; order Pseudonocardiales; family Pseudonocardiaceae; genus Saccharopolyspora; species Saccharopolyspora mangrovi. Next base: position 19,963 of record NZ_JAWLNX010000037.1, read on the forward strand.
GCAGGCGGGCCTGGGCGACGCCCTCGGCCAGGGCGGAATCGGTGATCACCGCGCTGGCCCCGCTGTCGTTGAGGGCGTAGGCGATCTCGTCGGCGACCAGCCGGAAGTTGATCGGCACGCAGATCGCGCCGATCCGGGCACCGGCCACGAATGCCTCGATGGTCTCCAGGTGGTTCACCGTCGCCACCGCGTAGCGATCGCCTTCGCCCAGCCCGCGCTCGCGCAGGGCGTTGGCCAGGCGCGTGACGCGCTCGTCGAACTCGGCGTAGCTGTGGGAGACCTCGCCGTGCCGCAGCGCGATCTCGTCGGGAATCTTGCGGGCATGGCGCGCGAGCTGGTCGCTGATCGTCATGCCCGCGCCGGCCAGACCGGACATCGTCACCTCGCCGTTGAGGGTGATGGGCCCACTCATCGTGCGGTGCGGGATGGCGGCGGTCAAGGCGAGGAGTGCGCGTTTTGTCCACCCCGGCGTAACGAACTTCACGCGGCGCGAAGGGGTTTCGCCGCCACCGCTGGTACCGGCCCTGGTGGTCGGCGTGCGAGGCTGAACCGCGTCGGTGGTTGAGCCAATGCCGGGCGAGGAGTCAACGGAGCGTGACTGCAGAAGAACGGCCCTTCGAGCTGAAAACCGTTGCCCTGGCGGCCTTCGGCCCCACCCTGCTGTTCGCCACCGGGGAAGGCGCGATCCTGCCGATGATCCCGCTGGTGGCCGCCGACCAGGGCGCCGGCCTCGGCGCGCTCGGCCTCATCGCCGCCATGATCATGGTCGGCGAGCTCATCGGTGACCTGCCCAGCGGCGCGCTGGTGCACCGGCTCGGCGAGCGCACCGCGATGATCCTCGCCTCGCTGGTGTCGATCGCCGGACTGCTCGGCTGCTACTTCTCCACCAACCCGTGGCTGCTCGGCGCCTGCGTGTTCCTCGTCGGCCTGGCCACCGCCGTGTTCGCGCTGGCCAGGCACGCGTTCATCACCACCAGCGTCCCGCTGCGCTACCGGGCGCGAGCGCTGAGCGTGCTCGGCGGGCTGTTCCGCGCCGGCTACTTCCTCGGCCCGTTCGCCTCCTCGCTGGTGCTGGTGATCAGCCCGGAGAAGCGCTCGGTGTTCCTCATCCACGTCGGCTTCGCCGCGGCCACCCTCGTGCTGCTGCTGTGCACCAAGGACCTCGGCGGAGCCGACGAGGCCGGGCACCGCGAAGCCCACCACGGGCTGCTTCCCACCATGACCCGGCACCGCCACGTGCTGCTGCGGATGGGTTCCTGCGCTGCGCTGCTCGGCGGGCTGCGCGCCTCCCGCAACGTCGTGCTGCCGCTGGTCGCGGTGGCCGCCGGGCTCCCTCCGTCGACCACGGCGCTGATCATCGGCGTCGCGGGCGGGGTCGACTTCGCGCTGTTGTACACCTCGGGCCAGATCATGGACCGCTGGGGACGCCTGTGGGCCGCCGTTCCGTCGATGACCGGCCTGGCCGTCGGGCACGTGCTGCTGTTCGTCGTCTCCGACGTGCCGAGCTTCGCCGCCGTGGCGATCCTGCTCGCGCTGGCCAACGGCACCAGCAGCGGAATCCTGATGACCCTCGGCGCAGACCTCGCCCCGCACCCCGGTCCGGCACCGTTCCTCGGCGCCTGGCGCTTCACCGGGGACTTCGGCCAGGCCGCCGGACCGCTGATCATCTCCGGGATCACCGCGCTGGCCGGAGTCGGCTTCGCCGGCGCGGGCATGGGCGTCCTCGGGTTCCTCGGCGCCGGTCTCCTGCTGCGCTACACGCCCCGGTACGTGCCGCACGACCTGGCGATGAACCCCACGGCTGATCGTTAGCTGAGACACAGGTCCCGCGTGGCTGCGTGATCACCGGATTCCGGGATGATCGAATCGGTCGAACACCTTGCCGAGAAGGGGGAGTCGGGTGTCGGCTAGCAAGAAACCCGTGTGGATGTCGGTCGTGGCGGCAGTGCTGCTGGGCGCGATGTGGCTCGTGTTCGAATCGGGACTGCTCGATTCGAAGGTCAGCGCGGCCACCGGTCCCGCCAGCGACCAGCTCGCTCAGCTCGAGGTCGCCCCGGCGGGCTCGATGACCGGGTACTCGCGGGAGAAGTTCAAGCACTGGATCCCGCAACCGGACACCGGGAAGAACTGCAACACGCGCGAAGCCGTGCTGGCCCGCGACGGCCAGGGCGTCAAGTCCAACAGCGCCTGCGAAGTCACCTCGGGCTCGTGGACCAGCCTCTACACCGGCCAGAAGGTCAGCGATTCCAAGGGAGTCGACATCGACCACATGGTCCCGCTGGCCAATGCCTGGCGCAGCGGCGCCAACAAGTGGGACGACGCCAAGCGCCAGCAGTTCGCCAACGACATGAGCATGCCGCAGCTGGTCGCGGTGGACTCCAGCTCCAACCGCAGCAAGGGCGACCAGGACCCGTCGACCTGGAAGCCCACCGCCCAGGGCCAGTGGTGCGTCTACGCCACCGACTGGATCACCGTGAAGCGCAGCTACGCGCTCACCGTCACCGACGCCGAGAAGAAGGCCCTGGCGGAGATGCTCGCCACCTGCAAGTGACGTGCGAACGGGTGGGGGGAGTTTCGGCTGAAACTCCCCCCACCTCGGCTCAGCCGCCCAGGGCCTGCTTGGCGCCCGGGTGCAGCGGCACCGGGTCGGTCCTGGTCGCCTCGTCGCGGTTGATCTGCTTGGCCGAGGGGTGCACGGCCTCCAGATCGGCCTTCTTGTCGAACAGCATCCTGGTCACCGCGCAGGCGTTGTTGGCCGGGAAGTCCTCCCGCACCACCAGCAGGTTCGGCACCTGCACCGTCGGCACGTCGGCGGGCAGACCGTAGGTCGCCCCCGGGATGGTGCCCTGCTCGTAGACGTCGCTGATCTTGTTCAGCTCCGGCAGCTGCGGGGTGACGTCGATGAACTTCACCGCACCGCCCAGCGTCGTGGTCAAATCGGTGATCTCCGGGGTCGGCAGGCCACCGGACCAGAACAACCCGTCGATGGTGCCCGACTTCATCCCGTCCACCGACTTGCCCAGCGCCAGTCGCTGCGCCTGGATGTCGCGGTTGGGATCCAGCCCCGCCGACTGCAGCAGCCGGTTGGCGATGACCTCGGTGCCCGACTTCGGCGACCCGGTCGAGATCCGCTTGCCGCGCATGTCGGCGACGCTGTTGATGCCCGAGTCCGCCTTCACCACCACGTGCGTGGAGTTCGGGTAGATCCTGCTCAGCGCCTGGATCGACTGCGGCTTGCCGTCGAAGGCGTCCTTGCCCGCCACCGCGTCGGCCGCGGTGTCGGCCAGCGTGAAGGCGATGTCGTAGTCGCCGGCCACCAGCTGCTGGATGTTCTGCACCGACGCACCGGTTTCGGCCGCCGTGGCGCGCAGCTTGGTGTTCTGGCTGATCACCTGCGCCAGACCGCCGCCGAGGACGTAGTACACGCCGCCGGTGTTGCCGGTGGCGATGGTCAAGCGACCGTCCCCGGCCTCGCAGGACGCGGCCTGCCCGGCGGGCGGTTCCTGCACCTGCTTGCCGCCGCAGCCGGTGAGCACCAGCGCCGCCGCGGCCGCGGTCGCCAGCAATGCCTTAATCCGCATCGAGTTCCTCCTTGAACTGCGCCTTGCGGCGGAACACCAGCTGGGCGAGGACGCCCAGCACGCAGAATCCGAGCCCCGCGGCCACCACCGGGGGTTCGAGGTAGAGCAAGCACAGCGCGCCCGGCGCGAACAGCACCCGCACCGCGGTCGGCACCGGGCCGAACAACCAGCCGCCGGTGACCACGCTCAACGCGCCCACCGCCACGACCGAGGCCGCCAGCACCCACAGCACCGTCACCGGGTCGGACTGCAGCAGCAGCGCCGCGCCGTTGTCGGTGAGCACGAACGCGATCGGCACCAGGAACGCCGGCAGCGTGTACTTCCAGGCCTGCATCATCGTGCTGATCACCCGGCCCCCGGTGATCGCCGCGGCGGCCACCGCCGCCAGCGCCGTCGGCGGGGTGACCTCGGACAGGACCGCGTAGTAGAAGATGAACATCGCCCGCTCGGCATCGGCCACGCCCAGTTCGCCCAGCGCCGGACCGATCACGACCCAGGCGATGATGAACGACGCCGTCACCGGCACCGCCAGGCCCAGCACGCCGACCGCCAGCGCCGAGAACACCACCGTGAGCACCAGCACCACCGTCGGGTCCTGCGAGAGCGCGTTGGCGGCCTGCACCAGCGCGTCGGCGAGCTCCTGGCCCAGCCCGGTCTTGGTGATCGTCGAAGTGATGATCCCCGCCGCCGCGCACACCGCCACCACCGGCAGCGCACCGCGCACCCCGATCGACAGCGCGTCGACCATGCTCCGCGCCCACCCCAGCAGCGCCTGACCGGGACCGTCGGTGGCCCGCACCAGTGCCGAGACCAGCGCGAACAGCGCGGCCACACCGGTGGCGTAGACGACCGCGGCGAACGGCGGGATGTTCATCGCCAGGAACACCACGATGATCGCCAGCGACAGGAAGTGATAACCGCCGCGCAGCAGCAGCTTCCACGCGCTGCCGTGCTCGACGTCGACCGCCTTGGCGCCGAAGCGCCGCGCGTCGGCCTCCACCGAGAACACGATGCCCAGGTAGTACAGCAGCGTCGGCACGCACGCCCAGATCAGCACCGTCAGGTACGAGGTCTGCAGGTACTCGGCGATGATGAACGCCGCCGCACCCAGCGTCGGCGGCGACAGGATCGCCCCGATGCCCGAGGCCGCCAGCAGGCCACCGGCGTTCTCCTGCGGATATCCCGCCCGCCGCAGGATCGGCCAGGTGATCGAGCCCAGGCTCACCGCCGTGGCCGTGCCCGAACCCGACACCGTGCCCAGCAGGAAGCCCGACAGCACCGCCGTGCGCCCGGGAGCGGTGCGGGAACGCTTGAACGCCGCGAAGGAGAAGTCCACGAAGAACTGCCCCGCCCCCGAGGCCGACAGCACCGCGCCGTAGAGCGTGAACAGCACGATGTAGCTGGCGGCGACGTCCAGGGGAGTGCCGTAGAAACCGCTGGCGTCGTTGTAGAGCGCGTTGACGATCTGGCTGAAGTCCACGCCGGCGTGCGCGATTCCCCAGTCCTGCGGGAGAAAACCGCCGTAGTAGGCGAAGGCCACGAAGGCCAGGCAGATCACCGGCAGGATCCAGCCGGTGGTGCGCCGGGTCGCCTCCAGCACCAGCAGCAACAGCAGGGCGCCCGCCGCGATGTCCAAGGTGGACAAGCTGCCCTGCCGGTCGAGGAAGGCGTCGAAACCGCCGGAGGCGAACGGCAGCACCGGGTAGAAGCCCACCAGCAGCGCCAGCGCCGACAGCCCCCAGTCGTACCAGGCCGGGTCGTCGCGCTCACCGGCTGCGCGGCGCCCGCCGGGGCGGTAGGACAGGAACACCAGCGGCAGCGTGCATCCCAGGAAGATGACCAGGTAGAACTGATTGCCCTTGGTCAGCGGGAAGAACACCTGCCGCAGCACCAGCAGTGCCACCGCCAGGGCCACCAGGTACACCAGCAGTTCCGGCCCCCGGGAGAGCCGGCGCGCCGGTTTCTCCTCGTCGTGGGTCGCGGCGATCTCGCCGGCGTCGGTGGTCTCGTCGGGAAGTCGTTCGCGCTCAGGCCGCGTCGCCCGCATGCATCGCCCTTTCGGCCCGTTTTCTCAGACGGGATGTAACCGCGGTCACGTCCCGTGGGGCAACAGGATGCGGGGGCGAACGGGGGTTGTCCATAGTCCGACTCGCCCGGTTCGCATGCGCTACGCAACCGTGACAAGCCTCCTATGCTGGTCCGCATGGCGAAGTACTTCGACGTGCATCCGGACAACCCGCAACCGCGCTCGATCGGGCAGGTGGTGGACATCCTCCGGGACAACGGACTGATCGCCTACCCCACGGACTCCTGCTTCGCCCTCGGCGCCCAGCTGGGCAACAAGGACGGCATGGACCGGATCCGCTCGATCCGCCACCTCGATGACCGCCACCACTTCACCCTGGTGTGCCAGAACTTCGCGCAGCTCGGCCAGTTCGTGATCATCAACAACGCCGTGTTCCGCGCGATCAAGGCCTCCACGCCGGGCAGCTACACCTTCATCCTGCCCGCCACCAAGGAGGTCCCGCGCCGGCTGCTGCACCCCAAGAAGAAGACCGTGGGCGTGCGCATCCCCGACCACGTGGCCGCCCAGGCGCTGCTGGCCGAGCTGGGGGAGCCGATGCTGTCGAGCACCCTGCTGCTGCCCGGCGAGGAGGAGCCGATGACGCAGGGCTGGCAGATCAAGGACGAGCTCGACCACGTCCTCGACGCGGTCATCGACTCCGGCGACTGCGGCGTCGAACCCACCACGGTCATCGACTTCTCCGCCGACGAACCCGAGGTCGTGCGCGTCGGCGCGGGCGACCCCGCGCGGTTCGAATGACCGCTAGGTCCGCTCGGCCACCGGGAGCCTGATCCCCTTGGCCTCCAAGCGCGGCAGGACCTCGGCGACGAAGTCCTCCAGCTCGCCGAGGTAGTCCAGGAACGCCAGCGTCATGCCCGACAGCCCCGCCTGGGCGTAGCGCTCGATCTCGTCGGCGACCTCCTGCGGGGTCCCGATCAGCGGGCAGGTGCCGTGGCCAGCGGCGAAGCGGGTGCGCAGGGTGTCCATGATGTCGTTGGCGAAGGACTGGGCGTACATGCCCTGCAGCCGCATCAGCTCCTCGACCGCCTCCCAGTCGGCGTTGTCCTCGGCGTAATTGCGAAGGAACTCCTCCGCTTCGCCGCGGGTCTTGCGGCACACCACGAACGCCGGTGCCATCACCCCGACCTCGCGGCCGTAGCGGGTGTGGGCGGTCTCGCGCAGCTCGGCGACGACCTCGGCGCCGTGGCCGGGGTCGCTGAGCGCGGTGAACACGAAATCGGCGTTGCGCGCGGCGAACGCGCGGCCCTGCGGGCTGGACCCGGCGTTGAGCAGCGGCAGCGTCCCGCGGACCGGCTTGGGCGAGGCCTCCACGCCCTCGAGGTCGAAGAACCTGCCGGGCAGGTCGAACTTGCCCTCGCGGGTCCACAGCGCGTGCACGTGGTCCCACCACTCCTGGGCCAGGGCGTAGCGGTCGTGGTGGGATTCGGGCAGTTCCAGGCCCATCGCCCGGTATTCGGGCTGGTTCCAGCCGGCGACGACGTTGAGCCCGGCCCGCCCTTGCCCGACGTGGTCCAGGGTGGCCAGCTGCTTGGCGCTGACCACGGGGTGGTTGAAGGCGGTGTGGACGGTGGCGAACACGGTGATGCGGCGGGTCGCCGCGAGCAGCCCGGCGGCCCAGGGGATGGGTTCCAGCACGCTCTCGTGGAACCCGGAACTGCCGGGATAGCCGATGAACCGGGCGATGGGCAGCAGGAAGTCGATCCCGGACTCGTCCGCGAGGCGGGCGAGCTCGAGGTTGTCCGCCCAGCTCGCACCCCACCTGTCGGCGACGGTGGTGATCGCGAGACCGCCGGAGCAGTTCGGGGAGAACAGGCCGAGCTTGAAGTCCCGGCCGGTGAGCAGTGTGGACATCGGCGCTCCTCATTCGATTGTGAATGGATTTCACCTCGAATCGGAGGACGCGGACAAGATCCTCTCCATCACGGATCGGGGTCGGAGCGGTTGACCGGGAGCGACGAAAAATGTGACGCCGGTCACGACACGGCCGGGCGATAGAGGGCAGACGTGTCCACGGGGGACCGTGTAGTGTTCGTGGCGGTCGTATTTTTCTGGGGTCGTGTTCGCGCACACTCGCAGGATGGTGATGCGAGCGTGCTGCTTTCTGGTTGTAGCTGGACAAGTCGCCGTTCGATCCGCGGCCCAGGTCGTCACGCAGTGTGACGGGCTGATGTAGTACCGGCTCCCAGAAGGAGAGAGCAAGCATGGCACAGGGAACCGTGAAGTGGTTCAACTCAGAAAAGGGCTTCGGCTTCATCGCCCCGGACGACGGTGGCCCGGACGTTTTCGTCCACTACTCGGCCATTGACGCCCGCGGCTTCCGCAGCCTCGACGAGGACCAGAAGGTGACCTACGAGGTCAGCCAGGGCCCGAAGGGCCCGCAGGCGGCCGACGTCCGCGTCATCTGAACACGGCGTCTCACGTAATACCGGAACGACCCGCCAACTGAGGGTAGGTCCTTCCACTTCACAGAGCCGGTCACACGGCCCGCACACAAGAAGCCCCGCACTCCTCACGGATGCGGGGCTTCTTGCGGCTCACGCAGCCCTACGACGAGCGGACACCGTCTCGACCAGAGCTGTGACCAGCAAAAAGGCGGCGATCGCCGTGACCACCAGACCCATCCGGTGCAGGCCGGGCGTCGGTGGGCTGCGCCGAAGGTCAGCACCAGCACCGCCGCGGCCAGGTTCGCGCCCACGTACTGCGAGGTCCGGTAGCGCCCGGAAGCCGCGCCCATCGCCTCGGCCGGTGCCACCGCGTACATCGCGCGCTGGTTGCCCATGTTGTTGAACCCGTTCGGCAGGCCGAGCACCGCGGCGATGCCTAGCAGCATCGGGATCGGCGCCGACACCCCCGGAACCAGCAGCAGCGCACCCGCCCGCGCACAGCGCCGCGCTGCCGATCGTCAGCGACGTCCAGTGGGAGTGGTTGCGCCGCAACCGGTTCGCCATCAACGTCGCGCACACCCCGACCGTCGAGATCGGCAGCACGACCAGCCCCGCGCCGATCGGACCGAGCCCGCGCCTCCTCCAGCCACTGGGGGAGCCCGTAGAACACGCAGTAGAACGCTGTGTAGGTGACGATCGTGCGCAAGTAGGTCAGCGACAGCGCGCTGCGGCCCAGCAGCCGTATTTCCAGGAACGGCTCGTCCACCCGCAGGCTCCACCACGCCGTCAGCGCCGTGGCCGGCACCGCGATCGCCAGCCACCACCACTGGATCCGCTCCGACAGCGACAGCAGCCAGAACATCAACGCCGTCAGCGCCACCGTGAACAGCGCCATCCCCACCGGGTCGATGCTCAGCAGCGCCCGCGACCGGGCGTCGCGTCCCACCGGCGACGGGGAATTGGCTGGCCCCCAGCGCAGCATCACCGCGCCGCCGATCACCACCAGCGGCACGTTGATCCAAAACACCCCGGACCAGCCCAGACCGCCGACCAGCAGGCCACCGAGCGAGGGCCCGAGCGCCACGCTGACCTGCGAGCAGACCGCCAGCGAGGCCAGCGCGTTGCCCGAGCCGGTGCGCAGCCGGTCGGCCGCCCGGCGGATCATCGCGACCCCGCACGGGTACTGCGCGGCCGTGCCGATCCCGATCAGGATCCGGCATACCACCAGCACCGGGATGTTCGGCGCGAAAGGGGCCGCCGCTGAGGCGAGCCCGACCAGCACCAACCCCGCTAGGCTCGTGCGGCGCGGGCCGAAGACGTCGGCGATGCCGCCCATCGCCGGAGCGGCCACCGCCGTGGCCAGGTACAGCGCGGAGACCAGCCAGGTGACCGAGGTGCCCGCGTCGAAGTCGGTGCGGATGCCCACCAGCGCGACCGCGATCATCGAGGAGTTCAGCGGCTGCAGGATCGTGCCGAAGGCGATCGGCGTGACGAACCGGGACGGCAGCTCCGGTGGTCCGCCACGCCGAACATCGTCAGCGTTGCTGTCCTTCTCGCGAGCGGTGTGGGTCTTGGTCTCTGATCGCCTCGACGGGTCAGGAGTCCGCTAGCCGGTCGAGCACGCGCGCGGCGAGCACGACCAGATCGCGTTCGACGTCGCTGAGGTCCGACATTGCCTGGGCGAGCCAGGCCTCGCGCTGGCCGCGGTCGGTCAGCACCCGCTTCCGGCCGGCCTCGGTGATGCGCAGGGTCGCGGTGCGCCGGTCCTGTGGGTTCGGAACGCGTTCGGCCAGGCCGTTGTCGAGCAGATGCTGCACGATCCGCGCCATCGACTGCGGTGTCACGCGCTCGGCCGCGGCCAGCGCGCTGGCGGTCGCCGGACCGTCGCGCTCCAGGCGGCCGAGCACCGCCAGCCTGCCCAGCGTGAGCTCGCCGGGCTCTTGCTCGGCGCGCAACCGCCGCGCCAGCCGCATCACGCCCAGCCGCACCTCGGTCGCGGCGTGCGCGAGCTCGTCGGGGTTGGAGCGGTCCGGAGTCTCCTCGTCGGCCGAGCGGACTAATGCGTGGTGGGGACTCGCTGGAGTCGGGCGGAGACGTGCGGGGTCATCGGTTCGCCGACCATCGCCCGGCTCTCAGCGTAGTCGAGGACGTCGCCGGACAGCGAGTAGGAGCGGCGCGCCGCTCGCACCTGCTTGGCCGTCGCCGTGCCCAGCACCGTCTCGGTCTCCAGCTCCCACCGGCCGGGTGCGGTGGAGCCGTAGAACAGCTCCAGCAGTCCGGTGGCGTGGGTCAGCAGCAGTTCGATGCGGCCGTCAGCGCCGGGCCGCCAGAACCCGGTCTCCCACGCCGCCGGGCGCAGCACCTCGCCCTCGGCGTCGAGCAGCCAGGCCCGCGCCTGGTGGCGCAGGAACGGGCGGCCGTCGTGGGAGATCGTCACCTGCTGGCCGAAGCGGAACGGGCCGTCGATGGTGGGGTAGTCCACCTCGCCCTGGCCGTGCCACACGCCTACCAGCTCGCGCATCGGGGCGCACGCGTCGTTCAGCGGCGGCCTGCCGCCCAGGTCTGCGGTGTCGGCGGGGATCGGCTGGTGGAACTCCTCGGGGATGCGCACGCCCGTGAGCCTAGGAGCGGACCGGTGGCGCTCGCACCGGAGGTCGTGCCACCGCCCGGGAAATCCACAGTGGACGTTGGTCGACTCCGGTGACCGCCCTTGTCGGCGCGGGTGACGCTGTGCTTGTGTGCGGGGGTGTACCGGATCTACTGCTTCCGCAAGCTCGCCGTGACCGTCGAAGGCGTCGACTTCCTCGACCCGGCGCAGGCCGGTCAACCGGACGTGCGTGAGCGCGGGGTCCGCCTCGAGCTGCGCGGCCTGTCCGAATCCGCCGAGGCGGGCTCGGTCTACGCCTCCCGCGCGGCGTGGCTCAGCCGCGGCATCTGCCGCTTCGACCTGCTGGAATCCCGCCCGAACGCGGCCGACCGGATGCACTGGCACCCGGAGATGTCCGACGGCGAACCCGGTGACCGCGTCTTCGACGCCGAGCTGTCGGCCGACCCCGTCGGCTGGCTGGCGCGGACGCTGGGCGATATCACGCCGCTGCTGCACCGGGCCGGGCTGGACCCCGCCGAGCACGACGCCGACATCGCCGCGATGGCCCGCTCCGCGGACGAGATCACCGCGACGGTGGCGAAGGTCCTGACCGCGGCTCGTCAGCCCTGGCCCGAGGTGACCCGCGACGAGCGCGGCCTCGCCCCGATCGACGTCTGACTCCCGCCATCACCCGATCGGGTAGCCTCCGGGCCTCATGGCACGCACGCGGCTCTACCGGCACGGCGTCCTCGAATCCGAGGACTTCCCCGTCGACGACGTCTCGGAACACCTCGCCGAACCCGACACCACCGTGTGGCTGGACTTCTGCGCGCCCACCGCGGAGGACCTCGCCGCCATCGCCGAGGAGCTCGGCCTGCACGAGCTGGCCGTGGAGGACGCGCTGCACCGCAACGAGCGCGCCAAGCTCGAGCGCTGCGACGGCTACTCGGAGCTGACCGCCTACTCGGTCTCGCTGGACGCCTCCGGCGAGCTCGTCGACTGCGAGCTGTCGGCGTTCGTCACCGACCAGGCGCTGGTGACCGTGCGCAAGAACGAGAACTTCGACATCGATGCCGTCGTGTCGCGCTGGGACGCTGACGGCGACCAGGCCAAGTCCGGCGTCGGTTTCTTGCTGCACGGGCTGCTCGACTACATCGTCGACGGGCACTTCGAGGCCGCCCAGCGGATGGACGAGCAGATCGAGGAGCTCGAGGACGGTGTGTTCGACGAGCGCCCGCACCACCAGCAGCTGCAGCGCCGCTCGCTGCAGCTGCGCAAGAACCTGGTCCGGTTGCGCCGCGCCGTGCTGCCCATGCGCGAGCTCGTCAACACCCTCATGCGCCGCGACGTCGGTCTGGTCGACGAGGCGATGGCGCCGTACTTCCAGGACGTCTACGACCACGTGCTGCGCGCTTCGGAGTGGACCGAGTCGCTGCGGGACCTGATCACCACGATCCGCGAGACGCAGCTGAACCTGCAGAGCTTCCAGCTCAACATGATCATGAAGAAGGTCACCGGCTGGGCGGCGATCATCGCGGTGCCCACGGCCATCACCGGCTTCTACGGCCAGAACGTGCCCTACCCAGGATTCCAGTCGATGTGGGGCTTCTGGGCCTCGACGGCGGCGATCCTGATCATCTCGGGCGCGCTGTTCGCGACCTTCCGGCGCAAGGACTGGCTCTAGGACCGACGCCGAATTCCGAGCGCCGTTCGCAATGCTGTCCCGAGCGGGTGACATCGGCGAGTCGGAGTCGAAATGTCCGCATTTCGCGGGTTCTTCGACCGGGTGGCCCGTCGGTAGCCGGGGTGGGATCTCGTGCGTGCGGCCAGCTCACCGAGGACCGTGTCGACCGCTCTCCGACGGGCTTGGGCTACTCCATTAGCGGGTCGTCGAGATGACGTACTGTGATCGAGGGCTTTCGAGGGGTGGCGTGGTCGGTCAATTTACGGCCAGTTATCGTTTGTGCAACGGCGCTGCCACCCGGCGGGATCAGCATTTTTGCGATGAGAAGTTCACCAGTCGGGTCCAGGGGATCGGGCGCCGCCGAGAAGAGGAAACCTCCATCATGGTGCGTGCTGTCGGAACATTGGCCGTCGTTGGTGCCGGAGTGATCGGGTTCTGGGTCGGATACCTGTTCGACGCCCGGCGCAATCCGGTGACCGGAGAATTCGAACCTGCCCTCGCGGCCTAGTTCTGGTCGTCCAGGGCAAGCGCGACCGGCAGCGCGGACGCCGAATTCTGACCAGCTGGTTACGGCTTGTCGTCCTGCCAGGGGCAGCGGGCTCATCGCCACCGTTTAAGCTCTGCGAGGAGCAGTCCTGCGAGGTTAGGTGGCGAGCGCGTGAGTCAGCGTTCGACGCGGTTCACGCGTCGTGACCCGGCGCGGCGAGCGCGCGCCGTGTCCGCGGTACTCGGTTTGCTGTCGGCGGTGCTGGCCGTGGCCATCCCGCTGCTACCGGTCAACCACGACGTCACCACCCTGAAGTGGCCGACCGCGCAGGGCACCCGCTCGGTGTCCGCGCCGCTGGTCAGCCACGCACCCCTGTGGCTCAACGCCACCGTCCCCTGCGCCTCGGCCCGCAGCCTCGACGCGCGCATCAACGGGGCGGGCGAACTGCTGGCCACCAACGCTCCCTCGGGCACCTACGGCGGCCTGACCGGGATGAACCTCCAGGTCGACAACGGGCAGGTCAACCTGTTCTCGCGCGGCCACCAGCTCGGTTCGGCGGCGCTGCCCGCAGGCGACTGCGCGATCTCCATCACCTCCGACGCGGGGCAGACCCGCGCCGACATCGCGGGCGTGCCGCTCGGCTCCGCCGGCGGCGACCAGCGACCGCAGCTCACCGGCATCTACTCGCAGCTGGACGGCAGGCTCGACGACGTGCGGGGACTGGACTTCCAGGCCGGCGTCGACACCCGCTTCGCCAGCACCCCGACGGCGCTGAAGACCACCGCGATGGTGCTGGCCGTGCTGTGCTTCATCGGCTCGATGCTCGCGCTGCGCAAGCTGGAGGTGCGCGCCCCGGTGCGCCGGTTGCCGGTCGGCTGGTGGCGGCTCGGCGTGCGCGACGTCGTCGTGTTCGCCGCCCTGGTCGTGTGGTGGCTGATCGGCGCGATGACCGCCGACGACGGCTACATCCTGACGATGCTGCGCGCGGCTCCCGACGCCGGTTACGTCACCAACTACTTCCGCTGGTTCGGCAACCCCGAATCGCCCTTCGGCTGGTTCTACGAGCTCTACGCCGTCTGGGTGCAGATCTCCGCCGCCACCCCGTGGGTGCGGCTGCCCGCGCTGTTCCTCGGCGTGGTCAGCTGGCTGCTGCTCAGCCGCGGCGTGCTGCCCCGGCTCGGGCAGCAGGTGCGCCGCAGCGAATCCGCCGGCTGGGCGGCCGCCGCGGTGTTCCTGGCCTTCTGGCTGCCCTACAACAACGGCCTGCGCCCCGAACCCGTCGTCGTGGTCTTCTTCCTGCTGTCGGTGTGCGCGGTGGAACGCGCCGTGGCCACCGAACGGCTGACACCGGCGACCCTCGGCCTGGTGGCCGCCGCGCTGGGGCTGGGAGCCAACCCGCACGGCATGGTGGCCGTGCTGCCGTTCGTCGTGGCCTCCAAGCCGCTGCTGCGGCTGCTCGGCCGGCGCATCCGCGAGATCGGCGCGCTGCCGGTGCTGGCCCCGATCGCCGCGGCCGGCCTGGTGATCCTGGTCGGGGTGTTCTTCGACCAGACGCTGCAGTCGGTCCTGGACTCCATCGACCTCAAGACCGAGTTCGGCCCCAACGACTCCTGGTACGAGGAGCTCGGCCGCTACGAGAAGCTGTTCGACAAGTGGCCCGACGGCTCGCTGACCAGGCGATTCCCCGTCCTGCTGCTGTTGCTGTGCATCGCCGCCAGCGGCGTGGTGTTCCTGCGGCGCGGCAAGATCCGCGGCGCGGCGCTGGGGCCGAGCCGCCGGATGCTGGGCATCGCCGTGCTGTGCTTCGTGGTGCTGGCGGCCACCCCCACCAAGCACACCCACCACTTCGGCGTGTTCGCCGCCATCGGTGCCGTGCTGGCCGCGCTGACCGCGCTGGCCACCAGCGCCGCGGTGCTGCGCTCGCGCCGCAACCGGGCCGGGTTCTTCGCCGGGCTGATGGTCGTGTGCGCGCTGTCGGTCACCGGCACCAACGCCTGGTGGTACGTCTCCGGCTGGGGCGTGCCGTGGTTCGACAAGGCGCCCAGCCTCGACGGACGCAACGCCAGCACCGCGTTCCTGGCGCTCGGGTTCCTCGCCCTGATCGTCGCCTTCGTCGAGCACGTCCGCCACGGCGAGCCCCCGGTGATCACCCCGACCGCGCGCAAGCGCGTGCTGAGCCTGGGCGCGGCGCCGCTGACCATCACCTGCGCGCTGTGCCTGATCGGCGAGGTCGGGCTGTTCACCGTCGGCATCGAGAAGCAGCGCGACAGCTACAGCCTCGGCCTGGACAACATCAAGCAGATCGCAGGTCAGAGCTGCGGGCTGTCGGACTACATCAACGTCGAGGCCGACCCGCGCCGCGGCGTGCTCACCCCGTCGCCCAACCAGCCGCGCGTGCCCAGCAACACCGCGCAGCCCGCCGACTACCTCGACGCCGAGCAGCAGGGATTCCACCGCTTCGGCTATCCCGGCAGCGTCCAGTTCACCCCGCCGTTCGGCTACGGCGGCGACGACGCCCCGATCTGGGGGACCTTCGACACCGACGCCACCGGCACCGGCGAGATCCGCACGCCCTGGTACGACCTGCCGCCGCAGGCCAGCGCGGGCACCTCGCCGGTGGTGATGCAGTTCGCCGGTTCCTCCACAGGCACGAACTCGCTGCGCGTGGAGTGGGGCCGCGAACTGCCCGGCGGCTTCGAGATCACCGGGCACCGGGACCTGCCGCTCAACGGCGGTTCCTGGCAGGACGTGCGGTTCGACGCCCCCGGAGCCGGCAAGGTGCGGGTCGTGGCCGCCGACCGCCGCGCCGACCCGGGCGGCTGGCTGGCCTTCAGCGCGCCCCGAGTGCCGGTGCTGACCACCATGACCAACCTGATCGGCAGCCAGCCCGCGTTCGTGGAGTGGCCGGCCGCGCTGGTGCACCCGTGCCTGCAACCGGCGAAGATCCGCGACGGGGTCTTCGAGATGCCGCGCTTCCGGGTCGCCGGTGGCGGCATCATGCGCGACATGGGCCAGAGCTGGTCCGCACCGGGCGGAGGGGGACCGTTCGGCTGGCTCAACGTCGGTGCCAGCGTCCGGCAACTGCCCGCCTACCTGCAGGGATCGCCGAACCGGGACTGGGGCGCGATCTACGTCGTCGACCCGTACAACCCCGACACCGTCGGCGCCGAAGCGGCGATGCAGGTGCGCCGCGAGACCCACTGGGGCGACTGGAGCCCGGGGCCGCTGACCGACGCGGTCAAGCTGCCCGGCGGGGTCCCCACCTCCGACGGCCGCACCGACCTGCGCTCGATCGAACCGGCCATCACCGGGAACGAGAGCTGACGTCCCGACGGGTGGAAAGCCGGCGCCGCGGTGTGAGAGTCGCCATTCGAGCACGGCGGTTCCACGGGTGATCGATTAGGATCGCTAACGGGTGGGCGCCCCGGCGATGCGGCCGCGATGTGCGCCGAAATCCGCGTTGGGAGAACCGCAACGGCTCGCGCGCGCCTCCACAGTGGACCGCGCGCCGGGGGTGGAGGCGTCGTGTCGGGTGTGATCCAGGGCTTCGGCGTCATCGGCGCCATCGTTCTGGTCGGGTACGTGCTGGGCCGCAGCGAGGTTCTCGGCGACAGCGGACGCGACGTGCTGGCGAAGATCTCCTTCTACGTCGGCACCCCCGCGCTGCTGCTGCAGATGCTCTCCGAATCCGACGTGCGCGTGCTGTTCTCGACCCCGCTGCTGGTCACCGCGCTGAGCACGTTCGCAGCCGCGGCCCTGTTCGTGCTGGTGGCGCTGTGGCGCCGGTGGAACATCCGGCGCACCACCATCGGCGCGCTGTGCTCCAGCTACGTCAACGCCGGCAACCTGGGCATCCCGGTCGCCGTCTACGTCCTCGGCGACGCGAGCCTGGTGGCGCCGGTGATGCTGTTCCAGCTGCTGGTGATGACCCCGATCGGCCTGACCGTGATCGACTACGCGCAGTCCGGCGAGCAGTCCTCGGCGTGGTCGCGCGTGCTGGCACCGTTCAAGAACCCCATCGTGATCTGCTCGCTGCTGGGCGTCTCGCTGTCGCTGCTGGGCTGGCGGATCCCGGGCCCGGTGTCGGAACCGCTGACCCTGCTCGGGCACCTGTCGGTGCCGACGGTGCTGCTGGCCTTCGGCATCTCGCTGCGCGGCTCGCAGCTGCCGGCCGGGGGCACCGAGCGCTGGCCGGTGCTGCTCTCGGTCGGGCTGAAGTCGTTCGTGCACCCGGTCATCGCCTGGGCCATCGGCGCCGGGCTGTTCGGCATGCACGGCGCGCCGCTGTTCGCCGCCGTGGTCATCTCGGCCCTGCCCGCCGCGCAGAACCTGTTCGTCTACGCCTCCCGCTACAAGGTCGGCGTGCGGCTGGCCCGCGAGTCGATCCTGCTCTCCACGATCCTGTCGGTGCCGGTCCTGGTCACCGTCACCGCGCTGCTGGGCTGATCACGCCGGGTGCAGCGGCGGGGGAGTGTGGGCTTGGACCTCCGGCAGCGGCCCGGTGAAGAGCTCGACGTCGACGTGCGTGCGCTGACCCGCGCAGCCCTGCGACAGGCGTGAGGCGGGCACGTCCTCGGTGAGCACGTTCGGGTTGCCGTGCGCGCACAGGTCCTGGCCGGGCCGCTGCGGGTCGGCTTGCGGATCGAACCAGGCGCCGGTGGGCAGCACCGCCACACCGGGACGCACCCGGTCGCTGATGCGGGCTCCGGCCAGGCACGCGCCCCGCTCGTTGAACACCCGCACCACCGAGCCCTCGGCGATCCCGCGCGCGGCCGCGTCGTCCGGGTGCAGCGTGATCGGCTCGCGACCGGCCACCTTGGACTCCCGGCTGACCGCCCCCACATCGCCCTGCCCGTGCAGCCGGGTCGGCGGCTGGTTGGCGATCAGGTGCAGCGGACCGCGACGCTCGCGCGGCAACCACGCGGGATGGCCGGGGCAGTCGTCGTAGCCGAAGGAATCGACCTCCGCCGAGTACAGCTCGATGCGCCCGCTGGGGGTGTGCAGCCGCTCCCGCTCCGGATCCCGGCGGAACCGCACCAGCGGCGGGTCCTCGGGGACCTCGGGCAGCCGCAGCTGACCGGCCGCCCAGAAGGAGTCGAAGTCCGGCAGCTCGTGGCCCTGGGCGAGCAGCTGCTCGCGCCACCCGTCGTAGAGGTGCTCCAACCAGCCGCGCGCGCTGCGCCCCTCGGTGAAGCGCTGCCGCACGCCGAGCCGCTCGGCCAGGCCGGCCAGGATGCTGTAGTCGTCGCGCGCCTCACCGACCGGGTCCAGCACCCGGTGCATGGCCGTCAGGTGCGTGTCGCGGCGCCCGGCGCCGAGGTCCTCGCGCTCGAGGGTGGTCGTCGCCGGGAGCACCACGTCGGCGTGCCGGGCGGTGGCCGTCCAGTGCGTCTCGTGCACCACCACGGTCTCCGGGCGCGCGAACGCGCGGCGCAGCCGGTTGAGGTCCTGGTGGTGGTGGAACGGGTTGCCGCCCGCCCAGTGGACCAGCCGGACGTCGGGGTAGGTCAGCCGCTGCCCGTCGTAGTCGAACGTCGCGCCTGGGTTGAGCAGCATGTCGGCGATGCGCGCGACCGGGATGAACGAGCGCACCGGGTTGCGCCCCTGCGACAGCGTCGGCAGCCGCAGCACCGGCCCCTCGTCGCCGACGTCGGCCATCGATCCGTAGCCGTGCCCGAAACCGCCGCCGGGCAGCCCGATCTGACCCAGCATCGCCGCCAGCGCGATGCCCGCCCACACCGGCTGCTCACCGCCCTGGGTGCGCTGCAGCGACCAGGTGACCGTCACCAGCGTGCGGCCGGTGGGCATCCGGCGGGCCAGCTCCCGGATGTCAGCGGCGTCGACACCGCAGATCCCGGCAGCCCACTCCGGCGTCTTCGGCACGCCGTCGGACTCGCCCAGCAGGTAGCCGGCGAAGACGTCGAAACCCGTGCAGCAGCGCTCCAGGAACTCGGTGTCGTGCAGGCCCTCGGTGAGCAGCGTGTGCGCCAGCGCCAGCTGCATCGCCACGTCGGTGCCCGGCTCGATCGGGTACCAGCGGCCACCGGCCGGGACGTCGTCGGCCAGCGGGCTGATCGAGGCCACCGCCATCCCGGGATCGGCCGCCGCGGCGGCGCTGGTGTGCCGGGTGACCCCGCCCGGCGACACCGACAGGTTCTTGGTGGGCAGACCGCCGAAGGCGACGATCAGATCGGTGTGCTCGCGCACCCTCGCCCAGCTGTCGGCGTAGCCGAGCACGGCCGCCGAGCTGCCCACCACGTGCGGCAGCAGCACCTGCGATGTCCCGAAGCTGTAGTTGTTCCGGGAGGCCGTGTAGCCGCCGATGGTGTTGAGGAACCGGTGCAGCTGGCTCTGGGCGTGGTGGAAGCGGCCCGCGCTGCCCCAGCCGTAGGAGCCGCCGAAGATCCCCTCGTTGCCGGACTCGTGCCGCACCCGGTCCAGCTGCGCGGCGACCAGGTCCAGCGCGGTGTCCCAGTCGACCTCCACGAACTCGTCCCGGCCGCGCCGCGAGGACGGGCCCGGACCACCGGTCAGCCAGCCGCGCCGCACTGCCGGGCGCAGCACGCGCGTGTCGTGGCGGGCGATGCCGGGCACGTTGCCGAGCAGGGGGGAGGGCGCCGGGTCGTCCGGGTGCGGGCGCACCCGGACACCGCCTCGACCGTCGGCCGCGGCCTGGTAGGCGCCCCAGTGCGCGGTCGTCGGCACCCACTGCTCGGTCGACATCCGGATCCTCCCGTGGTCGGAGGTGCTCCGACCTGCGAAATCGTGGCCGCGGACGATGTTACCGGTGCTCGGAGAACGCCACCGACGCCTCGGCGTGCACCTGGTCGGAGCGCACCGACATCGCCCCGTCCTCGCCCCCGCACACCAGCACGGGATCACCGGAGAACACCGGGCGCCGCAGCCGGTAGGACACACCGGTGATCCGGCCGCGCTCGCGGGCGAGCTCGGTCATCAGCAGCACCAGCAGCGGGCCGTGCACCACCAGGCCCGGGTAGGCCTCGACCTCCCGGCAGTAGGGCTCGTCGTAGTGGATGCGGTGGGTGTTGGCGGTCAGCGCGCTGAACCGGAACAGCCGCGTCGGCTCGCCGGTGAACCGCCGCTGCCAGGCGGCATCGGAGGAGGGGAATTCCGTGGGGCGCAGCCGGTTCGGGCTCTTGGCCTCGCTCTCCCCGCTGCGGTAGACGTAGTCGACCTCCTCGGTGATGCGCAGCTTGCCGTCCTGGTGGAACTCGCGGCGTTCGGTCACGAACGCCATCTCCCCGGATCGGCCCTGCTTGACCTTCACCTCGCCGAGCTCTGTGGTGCGCTCGGCCGGTGTTCCCAGCCGCAGCGGCTCGGCGATCGACAGCCGACCGCCGGCGAACATCCGCCGGCGATCCGGCACCGGCGGCAGGAAGTCGCCGTCGAGCGGATGCCCGTCCGGACCGAGCTCGGAGTGCGGCGGCCAGGACAGGAAGTGCACCCAGTGCCACAGCGGCGGCAGCTCGTCGACTGGTGCCGACGTCTCCAGCACGTTGGCCAGCGCCCTGGCCTGCTCCGGCGCCATCGCGTCGTGCTCGACCACCGGACGTGGACGCCAATCCCGCAGGTACGCCTCCAGCACCGAAGCCTCCTCGCCAACGACATCAAACCCGACCGGGCCATCCAAACATCCCGTGCGCCCACCGGTCACCGATCACCGCCCGCGGACACGCCGGGCCGGTCAGCGGAGGTAGACGCGGGCCGGGTCGACCTCGTCGCGGAGCATGCGCAGTTCGGCCTCGGTGGGCGGTACGACCTCCGTGAGGTCGTCGGCGACCTGCAGGTCCCAGCCGGTGGCCTCGCGGACCTGGTCGACCGTGACGCCCGGCTGCGTGGCGACCAGGCGCAGCTCCTCGCCGACGTCGTCGCGGGCCAGGATGCCGAGCTCGGTGATCACGCGGGTGACGCCCTTGCCGCGCGGGCGGATCCCGTCCGCCAACGCCCGGTCCGGGCCCGGTGAGGTGCAGAAGTCCAGCTCGGCGGTGAACGAGCGCGGGTCGTGGCGGCGCATCACCACGAACACCTCGCGCGAGTTGGCCATGACCTCCATCGCCCCGCCCGAACCGGGCAGCCGGACATCGGGGGAGTGCCAGTCGCCGATCACCGAGGAGTTGAGGCTGCCGAACCGGTCGATCTGCGCCGCGCCCAGGAACCCGACGTCGATCCGCCCGCCCTGCAGGACGTAGCCGAACAGCGCGGTCATCGGCAGCACCGCCTCCGAGTCGGTGATCAGCACCGCGTCGGCGATGGTCTCCGGCAACGTCGCCGGATGCGCGCCGCACACACCGGACTCGTAGACGATCTCCACCTCGGGGGCCACCGTCAGCTGCGCCAGCGACACCGCCAGCGTCGGCAACCCGATCCCGGCGAAAACCGTGTTCGCACCGGCGAGTTCGCGCGAGGCGACCGAGGCCAGCAGCTCCGACGACGTGATGCTCATGATCCTCCTCAAAGCCTGCGGCCGTAGTTGACCGGCTCGCTCCACGCCTCGCCGACGGCCAGGCTCGCCCAGCGCTGCTCGCCGAGCTTGGCGACGTACTCGGCGTGGTCGGCGGTGCCGCGCACCCACTCGTCCAGCCAGTCCTGCAACCGCTGCGGATCGCCGCTGATCTTCGACCACTCGCGGTAGAACTCGCCGTCGCGGTCGTAGTAGCCCTGCACGAACGCCGGGTGCGCACCGCGCGGGCACTCCACGACCGCGTCCACCGCGTGCGCGGGGATGATCGTGCGGTTGGGATCGGAGCGGATGACCTCGTCGGGCACCACTTCCTCGACGACCACGACGGCCTTGCGCGCGGCGTAGACGGCCTCGGCCTGGATGCCGGTCAGACCCCAGATCTGGGTGTTGCCCGCCCGGTCCGCGCGCTGGGCCTGCACGATCGTCACGTCCGGGGTCAGCGGCGGCACCACGTAGATCTGCTCCTCGCCGCCGTCCGGAGCCGGGTAGGGCGAGGTGACCTTGCGGATGCTGGGGTTGACCGCGGGGACATCGCTGCCGGCGTAGGAGCGCAGCGGGTAGAACGGCAGCCGCTGGGCGCCGGCCAGGTAGCGGCAGATCATGCCGTAGTGGCTGTACTCCTCGAACGCCAGCGCACCGGCCTCGACCCGCCGTCGCAGCTCACCGAGCGACCCGGCGGTGGAGTTGCCGATGAACGAGGAGATCAACCTGCTCACGCAGTCACCGGCGATGAGCTGGTCGGTGACCACGTCGGCGGTCATCCGCGCGATCGTGAGGTCCCGGCGACCCTGCCGGATGATCTCGTGCCCGGCCGCGGTGGGGATCAGGTGCGTGAAGCCCTCCAGCGACACGGTGGCGCCGTCGGTGACGAACTCCGCGATGGCATCCCGCATCGACGTGGTCTTGTCGGGCTTGCTGACCTGCGACATCGGTGCCCCCCAGGGGTTCTTCGGTTCGCCTGCGGCACAGCCTGCCACCCCGGATTGAGACCGGTCCAATACCGAATTAGTGTCAGATCAAGACCAACGGCTAATGGATCGAGGATGGCTGTGGAGCTGCGCTACCTGACCGCCTTCGTCGCGGTCGCCGAGGAACTGCACTTCGGCCGCGCCGCCAAGCGCCTGCAGATGGCCCAGCCGCCGCTGAGCCAGCAGATCAGGCAGCTGGAGAAGGAGCTCGGCGTGCGGCTGTTCGAGCGCAACACCCGCTCGGTGCGGCTGACCAACGCCGGCGAGTCGTTCCTGGAACCCGCGCGCACCGTCCTCGACGACGTCGAGATCGCCGTCGGGGCGGCCAAGGCCGCCGGACGCGGCGAGTACGGCCGCGTCACCGTCGGTTTCGCGGGCGCCTCCAGCCACGAGGCGCTGCCGGTGCTCACCCGCGCCGTCCGGGCCGCCCACCCGGGCCTGGAGCTGGTGATGCGCGGGCAGACCTACGCCGACGTCGCCCTGGCCAAGGTCGCCGACGGCACCCTGGACCTCGGCTTCGTGCGGCTCCCGGTCAACCAGCCCGGGGTGAACACCCGCGTCATCGAGGTCGAGGAGCTCATCTGCGCGCTGCCCACCGACCACCGGCTGGCCTCGCTGGAGCGCGTCCCGATCGCCGAACTCGCCGAGGAGCCGTTCGTCAGCTTCCCCTCCAACGCCGGGTCCACGCTGCGCGACGCGCTGGTGAAGGCCTGCGTCGCAGGCGGTTTCACCCCGCGCGTGGTGCAGGAGGCGCCGGACTCCTACACGATCCTCGCGCTGGTCGCGGCCGGTGTCGGGGTGACGCTGACGCTGACCTCCTGCCAGCACATCCAGCAGACCGGCCTGGTCTACCGCCGGCTCTCCGGCGAGCCGACCCGGCTGCGGGCGGCCCTGGCCTGGCGCGAGGACAACACCAACGCCGCGCTGCGCACCGTCCTCGACATCGCCGAAACCGCCCTTCCCACCCCTGATTGATCTGATCGGCGTCTCAATGGGGCGCCGATTTTGTATTGGACGTCCGCGCGTTCGGCCTGCCACGGTTGCTGCGATCAGATCGGGTTCAAGGGAGAACTGATGAGCAGCGCGCGCACGGCGAACCGTGCCGGGGTCGGAGCCTTCATCGGCTCCACCATCGAGTGGTTCGACTTCTACATCTACGGCACGGCGTCCGCGCTGGTCTTCGACAAGGTCTTCTTCCCCGAGCTCGACGGCGCCCTGGGAACCCTGGTCGCGTTCGCGACGTTCTGGGTCGGCTTCCTCGCCCGGCCGCTCGGCGGCATCATCTTCGGGCACATCGGCGACCGCCTGGGGCGCAAGAAGACCCTGGTCATCACGCTGCTGATGATGGGCATCGCCACCACCGCGATCGGCCTGCTGCCCGGCTACGCCCAGATCGGGGTGTGGGCGCCGATCCTGCTGGTGTGCATCCGGATGGTGCAGGGCATCGGCCTCGGCGGCGAGTGGGGCGGCTCGGTGCTCATCGCCTCCGAGCACGCGCCCAAGGGCAAGTCCATCCTCTACGGCGCCTTCGCCCAGCAGGGCTCGCCGGTCGGCAACACGCTGAGCACGGTGTGCTTCCTGCTGATCAGCAAGCTGCCCGAACCCGACATGCTCAGCTGGGGCTGGCGGATCCCGTTCCTGGCCTCGGCAGCGCTGGTCGTGGTGGGCTTGTTCATCCGGCTGCGGGTCACCGAATCCCCGGCGATGGAGCGGCTCATCAAGTCCGAGAAGACCGCGAAGCTGCCGGTGTGGGAGGTCGTGCGCTCGCACCCGGGACTGCTGGCGCTGGGCATCGGAGCCTGCACCATCGGCCTGTCGGCCACCTACTTCAAGTCGACCTTCGCGCTGTCCTGGGCCACCAGCGACCTCGGCTTCGCCAAGACCGACTTCCTCTCCATCATCCTGGTCGCCAACATCTCCCAGATCGTGGTGCAGCCCTTCGGCGCGGTGCTCGCCACGAAGATGCGCAGCCTGTCCCGCGCGGTGACGCTGATGCTGCTGCCCGAAGTCCTGCTGCTGCCGCTGATGTTCGTGCTCATCGCCACCGGGAACTACTGGCTGGCCATGTTCGGCGTCGCGATCGCCACCGTGCCGCACTGCCTGTACTACGCGGCGATGGCCGGCATCCTCGCCGGTCGGTTCCCGGCCGAGGTGCGCTACACCGGACTCTCGCTGTGCTACCAGCTGTGCGGCACGCTGCTGGGCGGAACCACCCCGGTGGTGGGGCAGTTCCTGCTCAGCGCGTCGGGCTCGATCAACGTCGTCATCGGCTACGCGCTGTTCCAGGTGCTGCTGACGCTGGGCTGCATGCTGTTGCTGCTGCGCCGGCCCAGCCACGACGAACGCGACAACCCGGGAGGCGAGGGTGACCGGAGCACGCTGGAACCGACGGCCGGAAGGGTCCAACTGGGGTGATTTCGGCCCCGACGACACGCTGGGCCGGATGAACATGCTGACCCCGCAACGGGTCCGCGCCGCAGTGGCCGAGGTGCGCGAGGGCATCAGCCACGCCCTGAGCCTGCCGCTGACGTTGCCCGGCGGGAACGCGTTGAACCCCAACAGGTTCCCGCCGGTGCTGCGGCCCACCCGGCGCTTCGGCGAGATCAACTTCAACTACCAGCTGCGCCGCCGGACCGAGGGCGCCACCGACGTGCTCTGCGACGACCTCGCCGTGCTGCACCTGCAGTACTCGACGCAGTGGGACTCCTTCGCCCACGCCGGCGCGCTGTTCGACGCCGACGGCGACGGAGTCCCGGAACCGGTGTTCTACAACGGCTTCCGCGCCGGCGAGGACGTCGTCGGTCCTGCCGAGCTGGCCGATTCCGGAGCCGCCGAGCTGCACGAGCGCACCACCTCCAGCGGCGGGCCGCTGGGCATCGACAACCTCGCCCGGACCGGGGTGCAGGGGCGCGGGGTGCTCATCGACCTGCACCGGCACCTCGGGCAGGAGCGCGTGGTGGTCGGCTACGACACCCTCGCCGAGATCATGGCCGCCGACTGCGTCGAGGTCGAGCAGGGCGATCTGGTGTGCCTGCACACGGGATTCGCCCAGCGGCTCATCGACATGGGCGGCGACCCGGACCCCGACGTGCTGCACGGCGCCTGCGCGGCCCTGGACGGGCGCGACGAACGCCTCCAGCAGTGGGTCACCGACACCGGCCTGGCCGCGCTGATCGCCGACAACTACGCCGTGGAGAACCTCCCGTCCACGCCGGCCGAACCTCCGGCACCGGCCCTGCCGCTGCACCACCACTGCCTGTTCAAGCTCGGCGTCCACCTCGGCGAGCTCTGGCACCTCACGCCCCTGGCAGCCGACCTCCACCGCCTCGGCCGCTCCCGCTTCCTGCTCACCGCCCCACCCCTCAACCTCCCCGGAGCAGTGGGCTCCCCAACCACCCCCGTGGCCACCCTCTGACCCAGCTCCGGGCTGGCGGGACCAATTTCGCGCGAAATTCGACCGGCCCGCACACGACTCGAATTTCGCGCGAAATTCGACGGCGTCGTGTCGGGGTCGAACTTCGCGCGAAATTCGAGTGGGTGGTTGCTCGGTCAGGGCCAGGGGGTGAGGGTGCGGCGGGAGCGGAAGTGGCGGAGTTCGCCGGTCTTCGGGTCGGTGAACTCCAGGGAGCGGGCCAGCAGCTGGAGCGGGTCGGTGAAGTCGTCGGCGGCCTTCGCGCGGACTTCCGGGTAGAGGTCGTCGCCGACGATGGGCAGGCCCAGCGAGTTGAGGTGGACGCGGAGCTGGTGCGTGCGGCCGGTGCGGGGGTGCAGCCGGTAGTGGCCCAGCCCGTCGCGGTGCTCGAGCAGTTCCACGCGCGTTTCGGCGTTCGGGGCGCCAGGCTCCTCCACGGCGGCCAGAACACCCCGGTGCTTGACGATGCGACTGCGCACGGTGCGCGGGAACACCAGCTCCGGGTCGTGCGGCGCGATCGCCTCGTAGGTCTTGTCGACCCGCCGGTCCTGGAAGAGCGACTGGTAAGCGCCGCGCAGCGCCGGGTCGACCACGAACAGCACCACCCCGGCCGTCGCCCGGTCCAGCCGGTGGGCCGGCGAGAGCTCGGGCAGGTCGAACTGCCTGCGCAGGCGGATGAGGGCGGTTTCGGTGATGTGCCCGCCGCGCGGTGTGGTGGCCAGGAAGTGCGGCTTGTCGACGACCAGGATCTCCTCGTCGCGGTGCAGGACCTCCAGTTCGAACGGCACCGGCGTCTCCGGCACCACGTCGCGGTGGAACCACACGAAACCGCCCGGCCGGAACGGCGCCTCGGGAGCCACCGGCCCGTCGTGGGTGACGAACCGCCCCGCGCCGAGCATCTCGTCGATGCGTTGCGGCGCCAGCTTGGGGATGCGCTCGACGAGGAAGTCCCGCACCGTCGCCCACCGCCCGTCGGTGGGCAGGTGCAGCCGGACCGGGTCCAGGCCGTCGCGCTGGGGCAGTGGTGAGCGGAGCTTGCGGCGCATCGTCCGCCCAGCATAGCCAGCGGTCAGCGGCTCACCCCAGCAGCTTGGCGAGGAACCAGCCGACGCGGCTCACCTTGCGGATCCGGGGGTTGCCCTCGATGCCGTGGATCTCCCACTGCTGGCCGCACTCCGGGCACCGCCACAACCCGATCTGGGTGGGGACATCGCACGGATGACCGCGCCGACCTCGTCTCATGCCTCGATCTCATCACATCCGCGGTGCGCGGGGAGGTGAACAGATCTGACTGAAACGGTGACTTTGTGCCTTACCGCCCGTGCTCGAGGATCCGTAGCTTCAACCGCGTGACTCAGACACGAGGCGTTCGAATCAGTCGCGGCACTCGCAGGCAGGGTCCTGGCACGCGTGGTTGAGACCGGGCAGGGGAGGGGTCTCGACCCGATCCCCGCGCCCGATGGTCACGGCCGCCAGCACTCCGCCCACGGCGCACATGCCGGCGGAGATGTGCATGGCAGTCGCGAAACCCGTGCCCAGCGGCGCGCCCTCGCCGGTACCGGCCAGCCCGGCCACCACCGGCAGCACCGCCACGGCCAGCAACCCCGCTAGGCGTGAGACCGCGTTGTTCACCCCGGACGCGACCCCGCCGCGCTCCGGCCCGACCGAGCCCAGCACGGCCGCCGTCAGCGGCGCGACCGTGATCGACAACCCCAGCCCGAACACCAGCACTCCCGGCAGCACCCCACCGAGGTAGCTCGCCCCGAGCTGCGCGCGGGTGAGCAGCACCAGCCCCGCGGCGCAGGCGAACGGGCCGACGGTCATCGGGATGCGCGGACCGGTCCGCTGCGCCAGCGCCCCCACCCGGCCGGACAGCAGCAGCATGATGACCGTGATCGGCAGCGTCGCGATGCCGGCGTTGAGAGCCGAGTAGCCCATCGTCTGCTGCAGCTGCAGCGACAGCAGGAACAACGCGCCGCTCAGCGCCGCGTACACCGCCAACGTCACCAGGTTCGCGCCGGTGAACTGCGAGGACCGCAGCAGCGCCAGCGGCAGCAGCGGCGCGGGGTGCCGGGCCTCCAGCAGCGGGAACACCACGAGCGCGGTGACTCCCACCACCGCAGCCGTGGTGGAGATCGGGTCCCAGCCCGCGCTCGGCACCTCGATGAGCGCGTACACCGTCCCGGCGAGCCCGATCGTGACCGCGAGCGCGCCACCGAGGTCCAAGCGCCCGGTCAGGTTCGGGTCCCGCGACTCGGGAACGTGCCGCAGCGCCAGCAGCGCGGCGAAGGCGATCGGGACGTTGATGAAGAACACCCACCGCCACGACGCCGCGTCGACCAGCCAGCCGCCGACGAACGGCCCGACGGCCGAGGACACCCCGGTCAGCCCGGCCCAGCGCCCGACGGCCTCGCCGCGGTCGGCGGGATCGATGGCGGCGTTGATCAGCGCCAGGCTGCCCGGCACCAGCAGCGCCCCGCCCACGCCCTGGGCCAGCCGGGCGACGATCAGCGCCTCGCCGTTGGGCGCCAGCCCGCACCCCAGCGAGGCGAGCGTGAACACCACCAGCCCGACGGTGAACACCCGGCGGCGCCCGTAGCGGTCGCCCAGCGCGCCGCCGAGCAGCAGCAGCGCGCTGAGCGTGAGCAGGTAGGCGTCGAGGACCCACTGCAGCACGCGCAGGCCCCCGCCGACGTCGCGGCCGATGGCCGGCAGGGCCACGTTGACCACCGAACCGTCCAGGAACGCCACCCCGGATCCCAGGATGGTGGCCACCAGGATCCAGCGGCCGGAGGTGGAGCGGAGCGCGACGGCGGTGGGCACGCGCCGACGATAGGCCGCTACCCGGCGGCGGGCACGGCCAGCCCTTCGGCTGGCAGCGCGGAGGCCTTGGCCTCGGGGGCGTAGCGCTGCAGCAACCCCAGGCCCAGCTGGGCACGGCGCACCCGCTCGCGTCCGAGCGCGACGGCGGTGGGGGTGAGGTGGCTGCCGCTGGGGTAGATGTTCGGCGCGTTGCGCAGCCCGAACTTGACGTAGACCGGGGCGGCGACGCGCACGATCTCGGCGATCTCGAAGTGGCGGACGAACCCGCCCATGTCGTCGGGCGCCTCGACGTAGACGTCCAGCGGCAGGTCGGTGGCCGCGCGGATGGCCGCCAGCTGCCCGAGGCCGAGGTCGGTGGGCACGTTGTAGGTGTCGGCGCCCAGGTCCTCGGCGATGCGCACGGAGGCGGGGTTGGCCAGCCCCATCTGGACGCTGATCTTGAACTGCAGGTCGGCGGGCAGGTCACCGGCCTCGCGCATCGCCGCGGCGACCTTGAGCACGCCCAGGTCGGTGATCAGCACGCTGCGGATGCCGGATTCGGCGGTGCGGCGGATGTCCTCCAGCACGTGCACCAGCTGCTCGGTGCCGCGGGCCTGCGCGGCGACCGGCGCGCCGCCGGAGGAGACCGCCATCGCGCTGGTGTCCCATCCGGCCAGCGGTCGGGCGAACAGGCTCAGCTCGATCGAACGCGCGGCCGCGGTGGTGGACATCGCGGCGAGCTCGTCGTCGGTGAGCAGCATCCCGCCGCTGCCCTGGGAGATCCGGTGCACCAGCACGCCGCGCGCGTCGGCCTCGGCCAGCACCGCGTCGAGGACCTCGGGGCCCTCGGTGCTGGGGATCTCCACGCGGTACTGGGCGCCGTCGGGAAATCTCTTCTCGCTGGTGGCCGCCGTGTCGTCGGTGGGCAGACCCAGGGATCGCAGGAAGTCGCGTGTCTGGCGCACCTGAAGCATCTCCGTTCGACATTCCGAACAACGTTCGCAGAATCGTATGATCCAAGCGAAGTCGAGGTCAAGGAAACGGTTCCACCTCGATCGAAATCAGGTACGATGTTCGAAATATCGGTCAACCCGTGGTTGGCCCGACGTGGAAGGAGTGGCGGCGTTGGCACGAGCGGTACCGGCGGTGGAACGGGCGTTCGACGTGCTCGAACTGTTCCTGGAGGCCGACGAACTCAGCGCTCCCGAGATCACCGCGCAGCTCGGACTGCCGCGCACCACGGTGCACGAACTGGTCGGCACGCTCAACGAGCGGGGCTACCTGATGCCCACCGGGCGCGCCACCAACAAGTACCGCCTGGGCGTGCGCAGCTTCCAACTGGGGTCGGCCTACGCCGAACGGCTGGACCTGGCCCGCGAAGGCCAGCTGGTGTCCGAGGAGATCGCCGAGCGCTGCCAGGAGACGGTCCACGTCGGCGTGCGCGAAGGCGCCGACGTCCTCTACGTCTCCAAGGTCGACAGCAGCCACCCGGTGCGGATGGTTTCCGCGGTCGGCCGCAGGCTCCCGGCGCACTGCACCGCTCTGGGCAAGACGCTGCTGGCCGCGCTGCCCCGCGCCGAGGTCGACGAGATCTACAGCGGCCACAAGCTCGACGCGATGACCGCGCACAGCATCACCAACCGCAAGACGCTGCGCAAAGAGCTCGACGAGATCGCCGAGGACGGCGTGGC
This sequence comes from Saccharopolyspora mangrovi, assembly GCF_035320975.1. NCBI lineage: Bacteria > Bacillati > Actinomycetota > Actinomycetes > Pseudonocardiales > Pseudonocardiaceae > Saccharopolyspora > Saccharopolyspora mangrovi. Next base: position 50,127 of record NZ_JAWLNX010000037.1, read on the forward strand.
CCGCGAGTACTGCGAGTCCAACGAGTCGGTGGCGTGCGTGGCCGCCCCGGTGCGCGACACCAGCGGCGAGGTCATCGCCGCGATGAGCATCTCGGTGCCGATCCTGCGCTGGAACGACGAGACCGAAGCCGCGCTGCGCGACCTGGTCCGCGAGGGCGCCACCGCGTTGTCCGAAAGGCTCGGCCACACCGGCTGATTCAGTGCCGGACGATGACCACCGGGCACTTGGCGTGCAGGGCCGAGCGCTGGCTGACCGAGCCCAGCAGGGCGCCGTAGAAGCTGCCGTGGCCCCTGCTGCCGACGACCAGCAGGTCGGCCTCGGCGGAGGCGTCGATGAGGGCTTGTGCCGCGTGGCCGTGCACCAGCTCCCGCTCGATGGTCACCTCCGGCGTGACCTGCTGGAACTCATCGACGGTGTCGTTCAGGCACTGCCGTGCCGAGTCCTCGAAGTCGTCCGGTGGCATCGGCCCGCCCTCCCAGGAGTAGAAGGCGGGGAACTCCCAGGCGCTGATCGCCCGCACCGTCGAACCGGTGAGCTTGGCCTGCTTGAGCGCCCAGCGCATCGCGCACTTCGAGGGTTCCGATCCGTCCACGCCGACGACGATCCTGCCGTGGTCCGTCATGACGACCTCCCGGGTTGGCCCTGCCCCTCATGGAAGTACGCGCAGCTGATCCCGTCCAGTCGGGCAGCGCAACGCGGCGTGTCGGATCGAGGCGTCCCCTAACCGATCACACGAACGGGTTTAGGGGTGGGGAATCCGTTGTGATCGTCGATCTCGGTCGGTTACCGATGAAGCGCAGCCGCGCCACCTAACCGACGAGGAGCGACATGACCTCCAGCCAGACCGGGCGTTACCTGGTCCTGCTCGAAGACGACTCCACCATCATCGGAACCCGAGAAGTGACCCGCTTAACCGGGATCAACTGCGCCAACACCGCCGACGCGGCGGGCGCGGCACCCGGCGAGCTGTTCAGCGCCGCAGGCGGAATCGTGCTGCACCAGCTCGGCATCGCCCTGATCGACGCCGACGAGGAGCAGTTCGCGAACCTGCAGCGGGCCGCGGGCGAAACCGGGCCCATCGCCGGGATCGAGGCCGAGCGCAAGGTCTTCGCCATCGGCCAGCCGGCACCGCCGCCGGAAGGCGAGTTCACCTGGGGGCTGCAGGCGGTGCGCGCCGACGCGGCCACCGCGACCGGGGCGGGAGTGCGGGTCGCCGTGCTCGACACCGGGCTGGACGAGCAGCACCCCGACTTCGCCGGGCGCGACATCGTCACCGGTGCCTTCGTCGAGGGCCAGAGCGCCCACGACGGCCACGGGCACGGCACCCACGTCATCGGCACCGCGTGCGGACCGCGCACCTCGCAGGCCGGACCCGGTTACGGCATCGCCCACGAGGCCAGCATCTACGCGGGCAAGGTCCTCGGCGACGACGGATCGGGCTCCGACAGCGGCATCCTGTCCGGCATCGAGTGGGCGATCTCCAACAGCTGCTCGATCGTGTCCATGTCGCTGGGCTCGGCCACCGAACCCGGCGCGCCCTACTCGGAGGCCTTCGAGCGGGTCGCGCGACGAGCGCTGGAGCGCGGCACGCTGATCATCGCCGCCGCCGGCAACGAGAGCCAGCGCTCGGCCGGTGTGATCGCCCCGGTCGGCCACCCGGCGAACTGCCCATCGGTGATGGCGGTGGGAGCGGTCGACGCCCAGATGCAGATCGCCGACTTCTCCTGCGGCACCGTCGACAACGTCGGCCAGGTCGACCTCGCCGCACCCGGCGTCGACGTCCACTCCAGCTGGCCCGGCGCCGAGCGCTACCGCAAGCTCGACGGCACCAGCATGGCCACCCCGCACGTCTCCGGCGTCGCCGCGCTGCACGCCCAGCAGTCGCCGGACCGCGCGCGGGCCCTGTGGACCCGGCTGACCCAGTCGGCCCGCAGGCTGCCGCTGCCGGCGACCGACGTCGGCGCGGGCCTCGTCCAAGCCCCCTGACAGGCGCGACCGGGCGGCGGGCTCAGTGCTCGCCGCCCAGTTCGTCCTCGATGGCCTTGGCGGCCACCCTGGTGCAGTTGCCGAGGTCCTCGGCCGCAGCCGCGGCCTGGTCGAGCGCCACGTGCACTTCGGGTGGTTCCGAGCCCGCCCCACCGCTGTCGGCCGCGAGCAGGTCGAGCTGCCGCGCGAGCCGCGCGCTGGCCGCGCTGAGGTCCAGCAGCGCATCCCGGGCCCTGGCCGCCTCCGCAGGGCTGCCCGCGATCGCGCGGGTGCCCTCGTTCAGGCGCTGCCCGGCGACGGTGATCATGTCGGCGGTCGCGCTGACGTCGTGCCAGGTCGTTGGTTTTGCGCTCATCATCGGGCTCCGGTGTGTCGAACACGCAGGCGGCGAACCACCCGACGTCATGGCCGGGCTGCCCTGGTACTACCCGCGCGAACGGCTCGCCAAGCCTGCGCGCACCGCCCGCGAGACCACCACCACAGCGGCCGCGCCTGCCGCGACCTGCAACCGGCGCGAAGCCGGGACGGCGATGCGGCGGCCGAACACGTCGTAGCCCGAAGCGACCACGTGGTCGAGGATCTCCCCGTAGAGCACCGCCGCCGTGCGCACGCAGGGACGCGCGTCCGGCGCCAGCAGCTCGATCCCCGGTTCGGCCGCGCGGTAGTGCGCCCGCGTGCGCGCCACCTGATCGGCCAACGCCCGCCGCACCGGCCCGTCGGCGCGCCCGCGGCGGCGGCACCAGGCCAACCGCTCCCGGTCGACGTCGAACACCGCCAGCTCGTCGGCCGGCAGGTACACCCGCCCGCGGTCGAGGTCCTCACCGACGTCGCGCAGGAAGTTGGTCAACTGGAACGCCACGCCCAGCGCGGCGGCAGCGGCGCGCGCCTGCTCGACGGGACCGACCGTGCCCAGCACCGGCAGCAGCTGCAGCCCGATGACCGCGGCCGAACCGTGGACGTAGCGCTCCAGGTCGACCCGGGTGGGATACTCGGTGACCGTGAGGTCCATCCGCATCGAGGCCAGGAAGTCCTCGAACAGCACCGGGTCCACCTGGTAGCGCTCCACGGTGTCGACCAGCGCCGCCAGCACCGGGTGCTCGCTGGTGCCGGACTTCAGCGCCAGCCGCAGCCGGTCCTCGAGCACGTCGAGGCGCTCGGCGCGCGCGGCGGGGGAGTCGGTGCCGTTCTCGTCGACGATGTCGTCGACACAGCGGGCGAAGCCGTAGAGGGCGTGCACCGCAGGACGCCGCGACGGCGGCAGCAGGCGCGTCGCCAGGAAGTAGGTGCGCCCGTGCTGTGCGTTGAGCGCCCGGGACCGCAGGTAGGCGGAGCGCAGGGCGGGTGGGACACCAGCGGCGTCGTGCTCACGGCGTGCTCCCCACACCGACCAGGCACCCGCGTCCATGCGCTGAATCTCAGCACACCGCGCCCGGCCCGTCCCCTCCGGTGGCGCCCCTCGGTGAACCCCGTCACGTGCGGGGACCGCCGGGCGCGACGACATCCACAGCAGTCGCGCCCGGCGATTCTTCACACGCGGAATCCCCTCTGCGTTCCGCGCGCCCGTGGGCGGTTCCAGGACCGCTCACATGATCGGGACCGCCACCGGGCACGGACATGACGCAAGACCGCGGAAGTTTTTCCACCGCCCCTCCCACCTGCGCGAACACCACAGGTGGGGTGATGGTCAGGACGCCTTGCGCGAGCCCTGCCCGGCTTCGGCCACGGCCTGCTCCAGCTCGGCGCGCTTCATCTTCGAACGACCCTTGATGCCCAACTGCTTGGCGCGGTCGTCGAGCTCGGCCTTGGTCAGCTCGGAGAGGTCCTCGGCCGGCGCCGGTGTGCGGCCCTTGCGGGCCTCGTCGACGCTGCGCCGCAGCGCCTCGGTGAGGTCGATGACGTCGGTCGGCTGCGGTGGTGCCTCGGCCGCCTGCACCTCGCCGCCCTGCGCCTTGTCCGCCAGCAGCTGCTCGACGCGCTCGGTGTAGGTGTCGGCGTACTCCTCGGGCTGCCACTCGCCGCTCATCGACTCGATGATCGTGGTGGCCATCTGCAGTTCCTTGTCCGAGGGCTTGGACTGCTCGGGCTGGTCGCCGACCAGATCGGCCGGATCGCGGATCTCATCGGCGAAGTAGAGCGTGTTCAGCGCCAGCACGTCGGTGTCGGCGCGCACCGCGGTCAGGTACTGCTTGCCGCGCAGCACGAACGTGGCGATACCTGCTTGGCCGGTCTCCTCCATCGCGCGGCGCAGCAGGTTGTAGGGCCGGAAGTGCTCCTTGGAGTTCGGCGCGAGCCAGTACGTCTTCTGGAAGTGCACCGGATCGATCTCGGCGAGGTCGACGAACGTGGAGATGTCGATGGTGCGCGAGCGACCGGGGGCGATCTCGTCGAGCTCGGACTGCTCGACGGTGATGATCCCGTCGCCGTACTCGCGGCCCTTGACGATGTCGTTGTAGCCGACCTCGTCGCCGGTGGTCTCGTTGACCCGCTTGTAGCGGATCCGATCGGTGGTCCCGCGCTGGTACTGGTGGAACTGGATCGTGTGGTCCTCGGTCGCGGCGTAGAGCCCGACCGGAATGGTCACCAGGCCGAAGTTGATCGACCCGGTCCAGATCTTGCGCGGCATGGCGTGCCTCCCATCGCCCGGCGCCGGCGTCGCCGCTTCCAACGATGCGGTGACGGGCGCAAGATCGCAGCTCTCACCGCACGAGGCGGTGGGTGCCGTCCGGCAGCCGCCGGGTGCGGCCCCGGCGAGCCAGCAGCTCCAGCAAGGGAACCGCGACACGGCGCGAGGTGTCCAGCGCCCGTTTGGCCTCGCTGAGGGTGAACGGCTCGTCGAGTTCGGCCAGGCGGGGCAGCGCGGTGCGCTCGGCGTCGGGCAGCAGCACCAGTCCGGGCCCCAGCCGCAGCAGGGCACCGGTGCGTTCGGCGGCGGCGAGTTCGCGCTCTCCGATGCCGAGTTCTCCCAGCTCGTCGGCGGTGGGCGCGCGGAACGGGTGTTCCCGCAGCCCGCTGCGCAGCACCTCCACGGCCCGGGCCACCGACGCCGGCAGGCCGGTGCCGCCACCGCCGAGACGCCCGTCCGCCAGGGGGATTCCCGCCTCGGCCGCGATGCCGGGCAGCAGCGCGGCATCGGGCAGCTCCAGGGCGCGGATCGCCGCCCCGGCGGGCATCCCGTCGTCGAGGGGGTGCTCGCGCCGGTGCTTCTCGACCAGAGCGCGCAGCCGGGCGGCGAGCTCGGCGCGGCGCGGCTCCGAGAGCAACCACGGTCCCGGGCCGGGCGGGGTGGCGCCCATCGCCGCGAGCTCATCGGCCCGGACCAGGCCGCGCCTGCGCAGCTCAGCGGTCCCGTCGGGCGTTTCGTCGAGACCGGCGAGGACCTCAGCGCGGGCTCGGCCGGCGCCTCGGCGGCGCAGCCGCGGCGGCCGCACGTCCAGCACGGTGACGCCGCCGCGCACCTGGTGACCGCCCGGGTCGCGCAGCAGCGCGCGGTCGCCGATGCGCAGCGGCAGCGGTTGCTGCAGCGTCAACCGCGCGGTGTCGGCACCGAGCGGTCGCACGCGGGCGCGCACGGCGGCCGAACCGATGTGCAAGGTCAGCTCGCGCGGCAGCTCGGAAGTGGGGTGGAGGCGGGCATCCAGGACGTCGGTGGTCAGCCAGCGGCCGGGGGCGATCAGGGCATGGCCGCGCCGGACCTGGTCGAGGCCGACGCCGCGCAGGTTGACCGCGACCCGGGCGGGAGCGGGGACCGACTCCTCCGTCCGGCCCAGCGCCTGCAACGCCCGCACCGGAGCCTCGAGCCCCGAGGGGGTGAGGGTCAGCCGGTCGCCCACGCGCAGCGAGCCCGCCTGCAGCGTCCCGGTCACCACCGTTCCCGCGCCCTTGACGGCGAACGCCCGGTCGATCCACAGCCGCACGTCGGCGTCCGGGTCGGCGGGCGGAAGCTGGTGCAGCATCGCGTCCAGCGCGGTCGCGAGCTCGTCGAACCCGGCACCGGTGTGGCCGCTGACCTGCACCGACGGAATCCCCGACAGGCTCGTGCCCCGCAGCTGGGCCCGCGCCTGCTCCAGCGCGGGCCCCGGCTCGGCCAGGTCGCAGCGGGTGATCACCAGCAGCCCGTCGGACACGCCCAGCGCGTGCAGCGCGTCGAGGTGCTCGCCGGACTGCGGCATCCAGCCCTCGTCGGCGGCGACGACCAGCAGCACCGCAGGCACGGGACCGACCCCGGCGAGCATGTTCGGCACGAACCGCTCGTGCCCGGGCACGTCCACGAACGCCACCGAGCAGCCGTCGTCGAGCTCGGTCCAGGCGAAGCCCAGGTCGATGGTCAGGCCCCGGCGGCGCTCCTCGGCCCACCGGTCGGGCTCCATGCCGGTCAGGCGTCGGATCAGGGTGGACTTGCCGTGGTCGACGTGCCCGGCCGTGGCCACCACGCGCATCGGCTCCTCCTAGTGCGCGGCCAGCACCGCGCGACGCACGGGCTCGTCGTCGTCCGGTTCGATCGCGAACAGGTCCAGCAGGCACCGGTTGCGCCCCAGGCGCGCCATCACCGGCGGATCACCGAGCCGCAGCTGCTTGGCGAAACGCCCGGGCAGCGCCACCGCCGCGCTGGGCAACACCACGCCGGGCGCCCCGCCGCCGCCGACGGTGGCCTCGGTTCCCACCGCCTCGGCGGGGATTCCGGCCGCCGCGAGCGAATCCGCCAGCGCCGCAGCGCGTTCGGGCAGACCGGTCCGGTGCAGCGCCGAGGTCACCGGTGGTCTCGGCCCGCGCACGGTGGCCTCCAGCGCGGCCAACGTCAGCTTGTCCACCCGCAGCGCTCGCGCCAGCGGATGGCGGCGCAGCCGGTGCACGATCTCCGCCCGCCCCAGCAGCAGCCCGCACTGCGGTCCGCCGAGCAGCTTGTCGCCGCTGGCGATGACCAGGTCGGCCCCGTCGGCCAGCGCCGAAGCCGCGTCCGGCTCGCCGGGCAGCACCGGGTCCGGCCGCAGCAGGCCCGAACCGATGTCGGCGACCACGGCAACACCGAGATCGCGCAACTCGCCCACCGGGACCTCGGCGGTGAAGCCGCTGATCACGAAGTTCGACGGGTGGATCTTGAGCACGAACCCGGTCTCGGCGCTCAGCGCGTGCCGGTAGTCGTCGAGCCGGACCCGGTTGGTCGTGCCGACCTCGCGCAACCGCGCACCGGTGGAGGTGAGCAGGTCGGGGATGCGGAAACCGTCACCGATCTCGACCATCTCGCCGCGCGCCAGCACGATCTCCCGCCCGGCGGCCAGCGCCGTGGCGGCCAGCGCGAGCGCGGCGGCCCCGTTGTTCACCACGTGCGCCGCCTCAGCGCTCGGAACCGCCTCCAGCAGGGCACCCATCGCCGAGGCCCCGCGCGCTCCCCGGTCGCCGCTGTCGAGGTCGAGCTCCACATCGGTCGTGCCCGCCGCGACCTGCAGCGCCTCCCGAGCCGCCCGCGACAGCGGCGCCCGACCCAGGTTGGTGTGCAGCAGCACGCCGGTCGCGTTGACCACCGGCCGGAGCCCGGATGCCGAACCGGGAAGCGCGGCAACCGTTTCCGCCACCACGTCAGCGGGCTCGATCAGCCCGTCCCGCGCCCGCTGGGCGACCTCGCGGACCGTCCGCACCACCAGCTCGTGCCCCAGCCGCTCCACCGCGGCGGCCACCCGCGGATCGGCCAGCACCCGATCGGTCCCCGGAACACCACGCCGCCGATCATCCATGCCCCAACCATAGGAACCCACCGGCGGCCCCGCCCGCCAACCGGCGCACGCCCGTCCCCGGCACGGCCCGTCCAGTCGAAGAATGCGAGGACAAGTGGGCCCGTCAACGGTGCCCGATGGCCGAACCGCATGTCGATCTGCGGCAACAGGACGGCGTGTTCCACGGCCCGCTCGCGGTCCCACCCGAGGCGGTGTTCGTGCTCGGCGACCACAGGCCGAACTCCGCTGACTCGCGCGAGTTCGGCCCCGTGCCGAGGAGCTCCACGTCGGCGAGGTCGCGATCCGCATCTGGCCGAATCCGGGCCGCCTGTGACGGCTACGCTCGGGCGGGTGAGCGATCATTGCCTGTTCTGCGCCATCGTGGCCGGCGAGTTGCCGAGCGTGAAGGTGGCCGAGGACGACACGACCTGCGCGTTCATGGACATCAACCCGGCGTCGGACGGTCACCTGCTGGTGGTCCCCAAGCGGCACAGCACGGACCTGTTCGACATCGCACCCGAGGACCTGGCCGAGGTCACCGTGGTCGCGCAGCGGGTCGCCAAGGCCGCCGTAGAGGAGCTCGGCGCCGACGGCGTGAACCTGTTCAACTGCTGCGGTTCCACGGCGTGGCAGTCGGTGTTCCACTTCCACCTGCACGTGATCCCCCGCTACAAGGACAGGGTCAAGGACCGGCTGCGGCTTCCGTGGACCCCGGAGGTGCCCGGCGACCCGGACACGATCACCGCGCTGGGCGACCGGATCTGCGCAGCCCTGCAGGCCTGAACCCGCACACCCATCGGCCCGACGGCGTGTTCGCGCGCCTATCGTCGGAGATCGTCCGCGAGCGATCTCTGAAGGTGGGACATGACGTCGGTGCTCATTCCGGCGGCGGTCTGCGTGGCTGCCGCGGCCGTGGTGGGCGGGATCACCGGCTTCGCCGCATCCCTGCTGGTCACACCGGCTTTGCTGCTTCTGGGGTTCGAGGTCTCGGAGGTGGTGGTGATCAACCTGACCGCCACCCTCGTCACCCGGGTGACCGCTCTGCGGGTGCTGCGGCGCGACGTCGAGTGGCGGGCCGTCGGCCTGCTGTCCTCCGGCGGATTGCCCGGCGCCGTGGCCGGTGCTGCCACCGCCTCGCTGGTCAACCGCGAGGTGCTCACCGTCGTCGCCGGTGTCGCCGTGGTCATCGCGGGAACGCACATGCTGGTCGAGCGCAACGTCGAACAGCGGCGCAGCGTCGGCCCGGTTCCCTTCGTCGCGGCCGGAACGATCGGTGGCTACCTGTCGACGACGATCTCGGTGAACGGCCCGCCGGTGGCGATCCTGCTCGGCGCCACCCGCCGCACGCCGACCCAGTACGTCGCCGACTTCGCGGGCTACTTCGTCGCCGTCAACGCGATGTCGCTGGGCACGCTCGTGGTGTGCGGGAGGGTCGACGGCGACCTGCTGTGGCCGGTGCTCCCCGTGCTGGTCGCTGCGGCGATGGTCGGCAACCGGGTGGGCATGCGGCTGCACCCCCGCGTACCCGCGCGCGCCTTCCACACCTCGGTGGCGGTGCTGGTGATCGCCGCCGGGGTCGCCACGCTCGTGGCGTGAGCACCGGGCCCGGGCCAGCGCGGCGAGCGCGCGATCGATGTCCTCGGGCGTGTTGTGCACGTGCGGCGACAAGCGGATCTTGCCGGCGCGCTCGCTCGCGTCGACACCGGCGATGTCCAAGCGCCGCAAGGCTTCCCGGACGGTGTCCGGTCGTTCCGGTTCGAGGAAGACCAGGGTGGAGCGCTGCGGACCGGCGGCGGGGCTGCGCAGCTGCCACCCGCTGGGCAGACCGTCGACGAGCTGGTCGATCAACGCCTGGTCGTGCCGCTGGACCTGGTCGATCCCGTGGTCGAGCAGCAGCGACACGGCGCGGTGCCAGGCCGGGAAGACCGAGAGGTTGGCGGTGCCGAAGACGTCGTGGGCGACGGCGCCGAGGTCGGTGCGCAGCGCGTGGTGGGCAGGCGGGTTCGCGATCTCGTCGACGTGGGCGAGCCAGTAGCCCTGCTGGTGCTCGAGCCGCTGCAGGAGCGCGGGGCTCAACCAGGCGAAACCCGTCGCGTAGGGGCCGCAGAGCCATTTGAAACCGCAGCTCACCAGCGCGTCGACGCCCAGTTCGCGGACGTCGGCGGGACGCGCGCCGACCGCTTGCGAGCCGTTGAGCACGAAGGTGATGTCGTCGCGCCGGCGGCAGACCTCGACCAGTGCGGCCACATCAGCGGCGCGACCGCTGTAGGAGAACACCCAGCTCGTGCACACCACGCGGGTGCGCCCGGTCAGCGCTGCGTCGAGCTCGTCGGGTTCGAGGGCGCCGGAGGGCGCGGGCACCGTGCGAACGCGGATTCCCCGGGTTTCCACCGGCAACCACGGGTAGATCGTGGCCGGGAAGTCCCCGTCGACCAGCAGCACCTCGTCGTCTTCGCGCAGGGGAAGCCCGCGGGCCAGCAGGTCCAGGCCGTAGCTGGTGCTGTTGCCCAGCACGATCTCGTCGCCGGAGGCCCCCAGCAGCTCGGCGAGAGCACTGCGCAGCGCGCTGGGCACCTCGGAGAACGCCTCGTCGGAGATGCGCCGCGGGTCGAGCTTGTCCTCGATGGCTTCGCGGGCCGCTGCCGCCGCGACCAGCGGCAGCGGCCCTTGGTGCGCGGTGTTGAGCCAGGCGCGGTCGAACGCAGCGAACTGCGCGGACAGGGGAGCGACCATGGGCCGTGTGTACTCATCACCAGGCGGCCGTGCAACGCGGTCCTGGTTGACCTCTGCGCCGCGCGGGTATTCGAGGGGCTCGGTTGCGATGGCGGAGGCGGGCGCAGCCCGCTCCGGTTCTCTTGGGGAGGGTTCGCATGGTCGAGGAGACTCGCTCACCGGTGCTCGCGGGCTTCGACGGGACGGAGGCGTCCCGCGCAGCGGTCCGCTGGGCGGCGCGGGAGGCGTCCAGCCGGGGTGCGCCGCTGCTGCTGGTGCACGTGCTGGCCCGGCCCTTCCAGCACTCCATCCCGATGCGCATCCCGGACGAGGACGCCGTCATGGACAAGCTGCGCAACGCGGTCCTCCGGGAGCTCGATTCCCTGGAAGACGTCTGCCGGGAGATCGATCCGAATCTGGAGATGAGCAAGAGCATGCCGATCGGCGATGCGGCCGAAAGCCTGGTCGAGCTGGCCGGTGACGCTGAGCTGATGGTGCTGGGCGGGCCGCTGGTGGGGGCGCGGACCGATCGGCTGGGCGTGACCGCGGCGGAGGTGATCGCCCGCCGCGCCGCTGCCCCGATCGTGGTGGTGCGCGGGGAGATCAGCACCTCGGCGGACGCCCCGGTGGTCGTCGGTGTCGACGGTTCCGCGGTGAGCGACCGGGCGATCGGCTACGCCTTCGAAACCGCGTCGCGGCTCGGCCGTTCGCTGGTGGGCGTGCACTCCTGGGGCGAGTCGGCGTTCAACCCGTTCGACGTGGTGGAGGAGTGGGACGCCGACGGCAGCGAGTTCCGGGACCGGGCCCGCGAGGTGCTGGCCGAGTCGATGGCGGCGTGGGCCGGGCGCTACCCGGACGTGGCGGTCCGGCACGTGGTCGGCGCCGACCAGCCCGCGCAGCTCCTGCTCGGCGAGGCGAAGAACGCGAACCTGCTGGTGGTGGGCAGCCACGGACGAGGCGCGGTGCGCCGCGCGTTCCTGGGTTCGGTCAGCCACGCGGTGCTCAACCAGGCGAGCTGCCCGGTGGCGGTGCTCCCGGCCGAGTGAACCGAGACCTCCTCCGGCCGGGATGTGGGCGCATTCCAGGGTTTTTCGCCGCAGTCGGCGGGAGCTGACGCCGAGGGCTTGCGATCTACAACCGTTTGGTTGTACGTTTCTTCTCGTGGACGACACCGAGGACAGGGCGGACGCCCTCTTCCACGCGCTCGCTGATCGGACGAGGCGGGACATCCTGCGCCGGGTTCTGGTCGGAGAACACTCGGTGACCGCGCTCGCGGCGAAGTACGACATGAGCTTCGCAGCGGTGCAGAAACACGTCGCCGTTCTCGAACGCGCGGGCTTGATCAGCAAGCGCCGCAGCGGCCGGGAGAACCTCGCCGTCGGTGAGGTGGAGGCGGTGCGCTCAGTGGCTTCGATGCTCGGCGAACTCGAAGAGGTGTGGCGCGGCCGCGTCGCCCGCATCGACGAGCTCCTCAACACCGAGGGGCCGACCGGAACCAGCGAAGGAGAATGATCATGCCCGTCACCGACGTTCGGCACGACCTGGACGAACTGACCCTGACCATCACCGCCGAGTTCGCCGCGCCGGTGGAGCGCGTCTGGCAGATCTACGCCGACCCGCGCCAGCTCGAGCGGATCTGGGGGCCGCCCACCTACCCGGCGACCTTCGTCGATCACGACCTGCGCCCCGGTGGGCGCTGCAACTACTACATGACCTCGCCGGAGGGGGAGAAGTTCGCCGGCTGGTGGGAGGTGAAAACCGTGGACGCACCGCGGGAATTCACCTTCGAGGACGGTTTCGCCGACGAGGAGTTCAACCCGCTGCCGGACATGCCGGTCGCGCAGAACGTCTTCACCTTCACCGCCATCGACGGCGGAACGCGGGCCACCTACGTGAGCACCTACGCCTCGGCCGATGCCCTGCAGAAGGTGCTGGACATGGGCGTCGTCGAAGGGGCTTCCACGGCCATCAACCAGATCGACGACCTGCTGGCAGGATGAGAGCGCCGGGGCCGGTCTGCCGGCCCCGGCGCCACCGCGCGGCGGTTCAGCCGGCGTACTCCTCGTCGGTCACGTGCTCGCCCCAGGTCACGACTTCCCCGTTCTCATCGGCTTCCTGGATGGCGACGTGGGCCATGAAGCGGTCGGGAGTGGCGCCGTGCCAGTGCTCTTCGCCGGGTTCGATGTAGACGACGTCGCCGGGGCGGATCTCCTGGGGCTCATCGCCGCGCCGGGCGACGTAGCCGATGCCGTCGGTGACGTAGAGCGTCTGGCCCTTGGGGTGGGTGTGCCAGGCCGTGCGGGCTCCCGGGGAGAACCGCACGTGCGCGCAACCGACGGCGGACTGCTCGTCGGGGTTGCGGATGCCGTCGATGTGCACGGTGCCGGTGAACCACTCCTGGGGGGCCGACCCCGGTTCGACCTCCGCTGCGGGTGTACTTCAACGTCTGCGTCTTTCGTCCTGTGCCTGTGGATTCCGCCGCCGAGTGTGCCGCCGCCGTCGGCGGACCGCTCGGCGTGCGGCTGCGGTCGGGTGCGGGCCTCCGATTCGAGGAAACGCCGGTTCGGTCGGGTGCGGGAGGGCGCGTTCATCCGGGTACTGGCAGAACCCGTTTCGCCCGCTCCGGTGCCGGAAGCGGTGGCATTCCCTTCGCTTGTGCCTGCTCTCCGACAGTCCACTGTGGAGTCTGAAGCGGCCGGTGGTTCATTGTTGTTTCCGGTTTGCCGGGTTAGGCTGCGACGTGTATGGCCCAGGCCACATCGCCGTGCGGCGGTGCGCTCTGACGATCCGTGCCGTGAGGAGTCGATGATGACCACCAGCGTGCAGCCTCCGATGGACCTCGGTTCGTGGATCAGCCGCCGCGCGGCGGCGACGCCGAACCTGCCTGCCATCACGTTCAACGACACGACCCTGACCTACGGCCAGTTCGCCGACCGCATCGACCGGCTGGCCGCCGAACTCGCCGCGGGCGGTGTCGAGCGGGGAGATCGGGTCGGCTACGCGGGGCTCAACGACCGGGAGTTCCTGGTCGCGCTGTTCGCCAGCGCCCGGATCGGCGCGGTGTTCGTGCCGCTGAACTTCCGGCTCACCGCGCCGGAGATGAGCTACATCCTCAGCAACGCCGGAGTGCACACGGTGCTGGCCGACGCCGAGCGGGCGGCGGTGGTCGACCAGATCAGCGCCGAGGCCGGTCTGCGGCGCACGATCGCGGTCGCCGAAGCGCCCGGCTGGGAATCGCTGCCGGAGCTGATCGACTCCCGGCAGCCGCTGGCCGAACCGGTGCACCCGGATCCCGACGAGGTCGCGCTGATCATGTACACCTCGGGCACGACGGGACGCCCGAAGGGCGCGATGCTCACCCACGGCAACCTGTTCTGGAACAACGTCAACGCGCTGCTCATCTACGACCTCAGCCAGCAGGACATCTCGCTGGTCAGCGCCCCTCTGTTCCACATCGGCGGGCTCAACGTCACCACGCTGAGCACCTTGCAGAAGGGCGGGCACGTCATCCTCACGCCCGCCTTCGACCCGGTGCAGGCGCTGCGCCTCATCGCCGAACATCGCGTCACCACCATGTTCGGGGTGCCCGCGATGTTCCTGTTCATGAGCCAGGTCCCGGAATTCGAGAGCGCCGACCTGTCCAGCGTGCGCACCTTCATCTGCGGGGGAGCGCCGGCGCCGAAGGCGCTCATCGAGCGGTACGGGCAGCGCGGGGTCACGTTCGTGCAGGGCTACGGCCTGACCGAAACGGCCCCGCTGGCCCTGGTGCTGCGCACCGACGAGGTCGACGCGAAGGTCGGCGCAGCGGGCAACCAGGTGCTGCCGCTGTCCGACGTGCGCCTGGTCGACGCCGACAACAACCCGGTGCCCGCGGGCGAACGCGGCGAGATCTGCGTGCGCGGCCCGCAGGTCATGGCCGGCTACTGGAACGACAAGGCCGCGACCGATGCGGTCATCGACTCCGGAGGCTGGTTCCACACCGGCGACATCGGCCAGGCCGACGACGAGGGCTACGTCTACGTGGTCGACCGGGTCAAGGACATGGTCATCTCCGGCGGGGAGAACGTCTACCCGGCCGAGGTCGAGGACGTGCTGTTCAAGCACCCGGCGATCGCCGACGTCGCGGTCGTGGGCACCCCGCACGAGCGCTGGGGCGAAGCGGTCACCGCGGTCGCGGTGCTGCACCCCGGTGCGACCCTGGCGCTGGAGGAGCTCCGCGACTTCGCCGCAGCCGAACTGGCGGGCTACAAGCTGCCGCTGCGCCTCGACGTCGTCGACGAACTGCCCAGGACCTCCAGCGGCAAGATCATGAAGTTCCGGCTCAGGGACCAGCTCGCGCAGGCGTGAGGGTGCTCCCGGCAGCTTGATCGGCTCCCGTTCATCCGTGGGAAACCAACACGAACGACGTCGTCCACGTTTGCGCTCAACACTGCTGTCGTTGACCTTTCTTCGACCTGTGGGAGTTCGCATGGGCGCGCGCACGTCTCGTCGTCGCTTTCTCGGCTACGGCACGGCCGGGGCCGCCGCCGTGCTCCTGGGCACGGGAACGTGGCGCGCGGCGAGCTCGTTCGCGGCTCCGGCGGCCGCGGGCAACCCGTTCACGCTCGGTGTGGCCTCGGGCGACCCGATGCCCGACGGCGTGGTGCTGTGGACGCGACTGGCCCCGGACCCCTTCGCCGAGGACGGCAGCGGCGGGATGTCGGCGCGGCCGGTGCGGGTGGAGTACGAAGTCGCCACCGACGAGAAGTTCGCCGACGTCGTCCGCAGGGACAGCGTGGTGGCCACGCCGGAACTGGGGCACTCGGTGCACCCGGAGATCAGCGGGCTGGAACCCGACCGCGAGTACTTCTACCGGTTCCGCGTCGGCGGCGAGATCTCGATGGCCGGCCGGACCAGGACCACCCCGGCGGCCACGGCGTCTCCGAACCAGCTGAACTTCGCGTTCGCCTCCTGCCAGGCGTGGCAGGACGGTTTCTTCACCGCCTACGACCACATGGCCGAGGAAGACCTCGACCTCGTGGTCCACCTCGGCGACTATCTCTACGAGTACGGCGTGAAGGACAACAGGCGCGGCGTCGTCACCGACCCGAAGTTCCACACCGAGACCTTCGACCTCGCCCGCTACCGCCTCCAGTACGGGCTCTACAAGGCCGAGGCACCGCTGCAGCGGGCGCACGCGCGGTTCCCGTGGATCATGACGATGGACGACCACGAGGTCGAGAACAACTGGGCCGGCGACCTCTCGCAGGCCGACTCCGAACCCGACCAGGACCCGGCCGTGTTCCGGCAGCGCAGGGCCGCCGCGTTCCAGGCGATGTACGAGAACATGCCGCTGCGGCAGGCCCAGACGCCCGCCGGGCCGGACATGCGGCTGCACCGCCGGCTCTCCTACGGCACGCTCGCCGACTTCACCATGGTCGACACCCGGCAGTACCGGGACGACCAGCCCTGCGGCGACGGTTCCTCGGCCACCTGCACCGACCGCTTCGACCCGGATCGCACCATTCTCGGTGCGCCGCAGCGGGAATGGGTGCTCGACGGGTTTTCCAGCTCGAGCGCGCAGTGGCAGGTGCTGGGCAACCAGGCGCCGCTGGGCCAGACCGACCGCGACCCGGGCGAACCCGTCGACGTGTTCATGGACCCGTGGGACGGCTACGTCGCCGAGCGCGACCAGCTGCTGGGCGCCGCCCAGGACCGCGGGGTGCGCAACCTCGTGGTCATCACCGGTGACCGCCACCAGAACTACGCCTGGGACCTCAAGCGCGACTTCACCGACCCGAATTCGGCGACGGTGGCCAGCGAGTTCGTCGGCACCTCCATCTCCAGCGGGGGAGACGGCGCGGACACCACCGAGGAGACCGAGCGGTTCCTGGCCGCCAACCCGCACATGAAGTTCATCAACTCCCAGCGCGGCTACGTCCGGGTCAGCGTCGACCAGCAGCGGTGGCGCAGCGATTTCCGCGTGGTGCCGCACGTGACCAGCGAGGGCGCGCCGATCCAGACCCGCGCGAGCTTCGTGGTCGAGGACCGCGAACCCGGCGTGCAGGAGGGCTAAGCTGTGATGTCCGGGGAGGTTGGTCAGTCGGGTGGCTGGTGGCTTGCCTCCGATGGCGGAGTGGGGGCGGTGGTGATTGTAGAAGTGGATCCAGGCTGGCAGGGCGGCGTTGCGTTGCTGGGTTGATTCGTAGAGGCGGGTGTAGGCCCAGCCG
>NZ_JAWLNX010000038.1:0-49748 GCF_035320975.1 Saccharopolyspora mangrovi
GGCGCTCCGAGGAGGCCAGGGAGGTGCTGGACCTGTGCCTGTCGTGCAAGGCCTGCGCCACCGACTGCCCGGCCGGGGTGGACATGGCCACCTACAAGTCGGAGTTCTACGACCACTACTACCGGCGACGCCTGCGTCCGCTCTCGCACTACTCGCTGGGCTGGCTGCCGCGCTGGCTCAAGGTGACCGGCCGCGTGCCGGGCGCGGTCAACGCGGTCCTGTCGAGCCGGCTGGGCAAGGCCGTCGCGGCGGCGGGCGGACTGACCACGAAACGCGAACTGCCCCGATTCGCGGGCGCGGGGGAGTGGCGCCGCGAGATCTCCAACCGGCCTGGCGGTTCGGTGGTGCTGTTCGTGGACACCTTCACCCGCGGTTTCCGGCCGGAGGTCGCCGGTGCGGCGGCGCGCGTCCTGTCCGACGCCGGTGACACCGTCGCGTGCGCCGCCGACGCCTGCTGCGGCCTGACCTGGATCTCCACCGGCCAGCTGCGCGCCGCCAAGCGGACGCTGGCCAAGGCGGCCAGAGCGCTCGACGACGGAACCGACCGGCCGATCGTGGTCGTCGAGCCCAGCTGCGCGGCGGCGTTGCGCAAGGACCTGCCCGAACTCGTCCACACCGAGCAGGCCGAGCGGGTCGCGGCGCGCGTGCGCAGCTTCGCCACCCACGTCGCCGACCGCATCTCCGCGGGCTGGCGGCCCAGCGCCGGCCAGGTGCCGCAGCGGGCAGTGCTGCAGACCCACTGCCACGAGCACTCGGTCTTCGGCCCCAAAGCCCAGCGCGCGGTCCTGGAAGCCGCAGGGGTCGGCGAGGTCGTCGACGCCACCGGATGCTGCGGCGTGGCAGGCAACTTCGGTTTCGAAGCCGACCACTACGAGGTCAGCATGCAGGTCGCCGAGAACGCCCTCGCCCCAGCCCTTCGCGCCACGGACCGCGACACCGCCGTGCTCACCGACGGCTTCTCCTGCGCCAGGCAGACCGCCCAGCTCGATCCCACCCGCCCCGGCCTCCACCTCGCCCAGGTCCTCGACCCGGGACAGGCATAGCCCGGCGGTCGAATCTTGATCGGGACGGGGGTGTACCGGTGTGGGGGACGGGGTAGCCCGGTAGGGAGCGAGGACCCGCGGGTGGGTCCTGTTGTCGTTCGTCCTGCTGTCGAAGGGAGTGCGCGGTGGGCATCCTCAGTTGGATCTTGTTCGGTCTGGTGGCCGGCGCGATCGCGAAGTTCATCATGCCTGGTAAAGATCCCGGCGGCATCATCCTGACGATCGTCATCGGCGTCGTCGGCGGGTTGCTCGGCGGATGGCTCGGGTCGACCTTCGCCGGGTCGGGCGGGGTCACCGGGTTCAACCTCATGAGCTTCGTGTGGGCGGTGATCGGCTCGCTGATCCTGCTCGTCCTCTACCGGCTGATCTTCAACCGGGCGCGGGTGTGAGGAGACCGGCGGCCGCGACGAGCCCGGGGCGGGAACGTCTGCCTCGGGCTCGACGCCTGTGGGCCAGTCGGGTGCGATGACCTTGAAGAACGTGCGGTCGGCGCCGTGGTCCGGATCGGACTGGTAGAGCAGTCGCAGGCCCTCGGCGTCGAACGTCGCGAACCACTCGTCCCAGCTGATGCGTTCCAGCGCCTCCTGTCCACTTCGGCCGGGGAAGTCGAAGCGGAGCAGGTCAGCGGCGTCGTGACCGTTGGGGGAACCGCTGAGCGTGGCGGGATGGCCGCCGCACTGCTCCACCCAGGTGCGAATCTCCTCGTGATTGCTGGTGGTTCGCGTCACGCGGTTCATGAGATCCCTCCGCTCGCGGTCCATCGCTTCCGCTGCATCACTACCCGCGCCGAACGCGGCGAAAACGACCAGGCGCACGCGAGAGCCACTGCTCGCGACGCCGTTGACGGGAGATCTTCGTGGCACAGGGTGCGAACGGCAGGTCGAACCCGTGGTTCCTCGGTCCCGCCGAACGCGGGAACGGGCACACGTCCGTGCCTGCCTGGAACGGCGGCAATCTCGTCCAACCGCTGATCGACGGACGCGAGTACTTCCACCGGGTGGCCTCCTCGCTGGAGGAGCTGCGGGCGGGAGACCAGGTCTACTTCGCGGCGTGGGCGTGCGACCCGCACGAGGGGCTGACCGCCGGAGGCTCGTGGATCGGGGCACTGATGTGCCGGGCCCTCGACGCGGGAGCGTCGGTGCACGGCCTGTTCTGGGGGCCGATGCCGCGCGGAAAACCCGACTACGTCAGGGAGAACGAGCGGTTCGCCGAACTGCTGCGCGAGCGCGGCGGTTCGGCCCTGTTCGACCGCCGCGTGCGGTTGCTCGGCTCGCACCACCAGAAGTTCCTGGTGATCCGCCGCCCGCGCTCGCCCGCCGACGACATCGCGTTCCTCGGCGGGATCGATCCCTGCCCGAGCCGGAGGGACGACGGCAGCCACCGCGGCGATTCCCAGGTGCAGGACACGATCGCCGAGACCTACGGCGACCGGCCGCCGTGGCACGACGTCCAGCTGGCGCTGCGCGGCCCGGCGGTGGCCGACGTCGAGACCTGCTTCCGGGAGCGCTGGAACGACGTGCGGCAGGCGCAGCCCACGGCCTGGCTCCGAGACCCCGGCGCACTGCCCGAGCAGGCGCCGCAACCACCGCAGGCTGGAACGCACTCGGTCCAGCTGCTGCGCACCTACCCGCAGAAGTTCCCGACCTACCGCTTCGCCCCAGACGGGGAGCGCAGCATCGCGCTCGGGTACGCCAAAGCGCTCGCCCGCGCGCGGGAGTTCGTCTACGTCGAGGACCAGTTCCTCTGGTCACCGATGGTCGCCGACACCTTCGCCGACGCGTTGCGACGCGTTCCCGAGCTGCGGTTGGTGGCCGTGCTCCCGCGCCGGCCCGACCAGGACGGTCGGTTGCTGACGGCGGTCAACGACCGCGCTCAGCGACGGGCGATGGAGCTGCTGCGCGCGGCCGGGGGCTCGCGGGTGGACTTCTTCGAGCTGGTCAACGGCGGCGACGTGCCGATCTTCGTGCACTCCAAGCTGTGCGTCGTCGACGACGTGTGGGCCACAGCCGGTTCGGCGAACCTCAACCGGCGAGGCACCGCATCAGCTGAGGTTGTGCATGACGTGCTTGATGCGGGTGTAGTCCTCCAGGCCGTACTTCGACAGGTCCTTGCCGTAGCCGGAGTGCTTGAAGCCGCCGTGCGGCATCTCGGCGACCAGGACCATGTGGGTGTTGACCCAGACGCAGCCGAAGTCCAGCTCCGCCGACAGGCGCTGTGCGCGTCCGTGGTCGGTGGTCCACGCGCTGGAGGCCAGGGCGTAGTCCACGCCGTTGGCCAGGCTCAGCGCTTCCTGCTCGTCGCGGAAGGTCTGCACCGTCAGCACCGGGCCGAAGACCTCCTCCTGCACGACCTCGTCGTCCTGGCGGACCTCGCCGATCACGGTGGGGGCGAAGAAGTACCCCGCCTCGCCGACCTGGTGCCCGCCGGTGAGCACCCGGGCGTGCGGCGGGAGCGCGTTCACGATGCCCTCGACCCGCTGCAGCTGAGCGGCGTTGTTCAGCGGCCCGAACGCGGCGTCCACATCGGACGGCGGTCCGCAGCGGTGGGCCGCGGCCTGCTCGACGAGCTTGGCGGTGAACTCCTCGGCCACCGATTCCTCGACGAGGACCCGGGTGGCCGCCGTGCAGTCCTGACCGGCGTTGAAGAACCCGGCCGCGGCGATGCCCTCGGCCGCCGCGTCGAGCGAGGCGTCGGCGAAGACCAGCGCCGGGGCCTTGCCGCCGAGCTCCAGGTGCACGCGCTTGACGTCCTCGGCGGCGGCCACCGCGACCTGCTGCCCGGCCCTGGTGGAGCCGGTGATCGACACCATCGCCGAGTCCGGGTGCGCCACCACCGCCCGACCGGTGTCGCGGTCACCGCACACCACGTTGAGCACACCCGGCGGCAGCACCTCCGCGGCCAGCTCGCCGAGCATGCAGGCCGTGACCGGCGTCGTGTCGGCGGGTTTGAGGACCACCGCGTTGCCCGCGGCGATGGCGGGCGCGATCTTCCACACGGCCATCATCAGCGGGTAGTTCCACGGCGCCACCTGGCCGATCACCCCGACCGGTTCGCGCCGCACGTAGGAGGTGTGCCCGGCCGCGTACTCGGCCGCCGCGGACCCCTCCAGCAGCCGTGCCGCGCCGGCGAAGAAGCGCAGCTGGTCGACCGAGGCCTCGACCTCCTCGCTGCGGGTGGCCGCCAGCGGTTTTCCGGTGTTGGCGGCCTCGGCGGTCACGAACTCGTCGGCCCGCCGCTCCAGCTCGTCGGCCAGCCGCAGCAGCAGCCGCTGCCGCTCGGCCGGAGTGCTCCGCCGCCACGTCCGGAACGCCTGCTGCGCCGACCGGTACGCGGCGTCCACATCAGACTGCGAGGACAGCGGCGCGGTGCCGAAGACCTCGCCGGTGGACGGGTCGACCAGGTCGGTGGTCCGCCCGTCATCGGCGTCGACGGGCTTGCCGTCGATGACGTTGCGCACGCGCATCAGGCACCTCCGGGCAGGACGCTCAGCAGCTCGTAGGCGACGTGGGCGGCCGCGATCCCGGTGATCTCGGCGTGGTCGTAGGCCGGCGAGACCTCCACCAGGTCGGCGCCGACGAGGTTGAGCCCGTCGAGCCCGCGCAAGATCTCCAGCAGTTCGCGGCTCGACAACCCACCGGCTTCGGGAGTGCCGGTGCCCGGCGCGAAACCGGGGTCGAGCACGTCGATGTCGACCGAGACGTAGACCGGCCGGTCACCCAGCCGGGTCCGGATCCGATCGATGATCGTGTCGATCGGCGTGCGGACGAACTCGCGGCAGTGCACCGCCGCGAACCCCATGCGCTCGCTCTCGTCGAGGTCCAGCCGCGAGTACAGCGGACCCCTGATCCCCACGTGCATCGAGTGGTCGAAGTCGATGAGCCCCTCCTCGGAAGCCCGCCGGAACGGGGTGCCGTGGGTGTAGGGGGCGCCGAAGTAGGTGTCCCAGGTGTCCAGGTGCGCGTCGAAGTGCAGCACCGCGATCGGGCCGTGCCGCTCGTGCTGCACGCGCAGCAGCGGCAGCGCGATCGTGTGGTCGCCGCCGACGGTGACCAGCGTCCGGCGGGTGCCCGACAGGTCGCGCGCGGCGGTCTCGATGGTGCTGATCGCCTCGTCGATGCTGAACGGGTTCACCCCGAGATCACCGGCGTCGGCGACCTGGCGCACCGCGAAGGGCTGTGCGTCCAGGGCGGGGTTGTAGGGCCGCAGCAGCCGGGAGCTCTGCCGCACGTGGTTGGGCCCGAACCGGGCGCCCGGCCGGTAGCTCACCCCGGTGTCGAACGGAACGCCCCACACCAGGGCGTCGGCGTCAGCGACATCGCTGAGCCGGGGCAGCCGGGCGAAGGTCGTGTCGCCGCCGTAGCGGGGGACGCGGGTGGCGTCCACTGGGCCGATCGGGTCGTTCACCGCTGTTCCTCCTCGGACTGCGCGGCCAGGATCTCGGCCGCGGCACGCTTGCCTGATTCGATCGCTCCGTCGATGAACGCGCGCCACCGGCGCGCGGTGTGCGAACCGCCGAAGTGCACCCGGCCCTCCGGCTCTCCGACGGCGACCTCGTACTCCGCGAACTGACCGGCCCGGAACGTCGCCCAGGTCCCCCGGTTGAACTCGTCGTGGACCCAGTCGTGCGACTCCGCTGCGATCACCTCCGCGTCGGGTGCGAACTCGCGCACCGCGCGCTGGACGTCGGCGAGGTCGCCGGCGTCCACCCGGTCGTGCTCGGGGGCGAAGCAGACCAGCACCACGCCGTCGTCGGTGCTGTGCATCGCGCCCACGTAGTCGAAGCTGGTGCCCCAGCCGAAACCGCTGATGTCGTCGTCGACGTTGCGCGCCAGCGCCCACACCTTCTGGCCCTGCCCGGCGTGGTTCTCCTCGCTGATCGCCCGCTTGGAGGAGGACAGCGGCGGGGAGAACTCGATGTCGCCCCACACCCCGACCGGCGTGGTCATCAGGACCCGATCGGCGCGCGCGGTGCCGCCGTCGAAATCGACCACCACGCCGTCGCTTTCGCCGGTGACCTTGCGGACCGGGCTGGAGAACCGGATCTCGGGGCCGCCGTCGGCGCGGATCGCCTCGGCCAGCGACACCGTGCCCCCGGCGAAGGTGTAGCCCAGGACGCTGGCCTGCACCATGCCCCACAGCGAGTTGTCCATCGAGGACAGCCAGCGGATGATGTCCAGCGCGGAACCGGTTTCCTCGCTGGCGTTGGCGCAGCCGCAGAACCACGAGATGAGCAGTTCCTTGGCGTTGCCGGTCAGCCCCGCGTCCTCGGCCCACTGCCGGATCGGCACGTCGAGGTCGTCGAGCCCCTGCTCGGACAGCGGGCGCAGCGGGTCGAGCCGGGTACCGGCTTCGACGAGCGCGCGCATCGCGTGCTCCAGCGCCCCGTACTGCTCGGGCGGCACCGGTAGCAGGGTGTCGAGCACCTTGCCGTGATCGGACCAGGTCATGCGGTCCGGCAGCTCGCTGTCGACGACCGGGACGCCGTAGCGCTGCACCTCGCCCCAGACGTGGGTCTGCTGCGGGACGATCCAGGTCCCGCCCATCTCCAGCCCGACACCGCCGAAGGCGTCCTGCCGGTACCAGGTCGACCCGCCGATGCGGTCCCTGGCCTCCAGGATCAGCACGCGCTTGCCGGCTTCCCGCAGGTCGCGGGCCGCCGTCAGCCCGGAGAACCCGGCGCCGATCACGATGACGTCGTAGTCGTCCATTCCTTGCTTCCTCATTCTTCGGGTGCCTCAGGCGGATGCGGCCTGGACCGGGATTCGGGGTTCGGCGTCTTCCGGCATCGGCGGCCGGGAACCGATGGACAGCAGCAGGTAGGCGATGGCGGTGGAGGTCGCGGCGAGCACGAAGCTCAGGTCGAGGCCGAAGGTCCAGTCGACCAGCGGGCCCCGGAACAGCGCGGTGTCCACCGACAGCAGGCCCACGGCCGAGCCGATCGCCCACGCGGCGACGGCGCGCAGGTTCCAGCCTGCGGTGAACCAGTAGATGCCGCCACGGGAACGGCGGTTGTAGACCTGCAGCGCGTCCGGGTCGTAGCGGCCCCGGCAGCGGCGGAAGCCGATGAGCGTGATCACCGCCCACGGCGCGCCGATCGCGGTCAGCAGCAGCACGAACGCGGTGACCGCGTCCTCGGCGTCCCACACGAAGTAGCCCAGGAACACCAGCGCCGTCGAGATCAGCGAGGTCATGATCGTGGCCTGCACCCGCGACAGCGGCGGCAGGATCGCATCGAGGTCCAAGCCCATGCTGTAGACCAGCGCGCCCGCGTTGCCGATCGTGCCGAACACGCCGTTGAGCAGCAACGGGACCAGGAACCACGCCGGTGCCGCCGCCACCAGCGGCCCGACGTAGTCGTCGGCCGCGCGCGAGGCGAACGCGGTGAACGTGCCGAACAGCTGCGGCACGAGCAGCCCCAGCACCATCCCGGCGGCCGAGGCGGCGAACACCGTCGGGCCGGAGTAGCGCCGCGGCGAGACGTAGCGGCTGTAGTCGCCGAGCAGCGTGATGAAGGCCATCGGCCCGCTGAGCCCGGCCGCGACGGCCGAAAGCGCCCAGGTGGTCCAGAAATCACCCATCGCGTACCCGGCGTCGGTGACCGGTGCGGTGCTGAACTGGCCGGCGTAGGCGACGATCCCCAGCGCCATGAGCACCATCGTGCCCGCAGCCACCCACTTGCTCATCCGGGTCAGCAGCCGGTAGCCGAAGATCGCGATCAGCACCGACAGCACGGCCAGCACCGCGTAGGCCGCGGAGAAGCTGGCGTCGCCGTCGGGCAGCCCGAACAGCCGGTTCAGCGGGCCGACGATCGCCGCACCGCCGGTCCACACCGTCAGCGCCGCGTAGCCCAGCGACAGCAGCAGGCCGATCACCGAACCGATGAGCCTGCCGCGCACGCCGAACGTCCCGCCGCTGCTGGTGGACAGGTTCGTGCCGGTGCGGAACGACACCAGGGCCAGCGGCGCGACCAGCAGCGTGCCCAGCAGGGTTCCGGCGACCATCGAGCCGACAGCGGGCCAGAACTCCAGCCCGAACGAGGCGGGCAACCAGCCGAAGATGACCACGCCCAGGCACATGTTCGACCCCAGCAGGATGCCCACGACGTCGCGCGGCCGACCGGTCCGCTCCTCGTCCGGGATGGTGTCGACCCCGTGCTTCTCGATTCCCACGTCGCGTGAAGGCCTCGACTCCGGGTGCATCAGCGCATGACCTCCTGTGCGGGGCTTCGACGGGCTGCGATCGGCCGCAGCTCCCGCACAGAGTGGTCCGCCTCACGGCGTCACGGGTAGAGGTGGATCCTCCGAAGTCGAACGCGCCCGTTGGTCGATCGCACAACGCGCCTGTGGTCGCGCGCTAGTGGTCTTGGCCGGGGGAGAGCTCCCGGTCGATGCCGTCGAGGAGCATGGCGAGGCCGTGCTCGAAGTCGTCGGTGCCCAGCCGCAGGCGGGGGTGGGTACCGGCCAGCGCCATCGCCAGTGCCGGGTGCGCGTCACCGGGCTCGTCGGCGAAGCCCTCGCTGACCGAGGTCAGGGCGGCGCCGAACGCGTAGGACTCCACCAGCAGCAGGGCGCGGGTCGCCTCGGGCGGGTTCCACCCGTGGTCGAGCAGCACCTGCAGCACCGCGTTGAGCCCGGCCATCGAGGACTCGTTGCGCAACGGGCGGCGCATCAGCAGCGCCGCGGCGTGCGGGTGGCGGCCGAAGGTCTCCCGGTACCGCCTGGCCAGCTCCGCGAGCTCGTGCCGCCAGGAGCCGGTCTCCTCCGGGCGCCGCGAGGTGATCTCCTCGACGATCGCGTCGGCGACGGCGTCGAGCACGTCGTCGAGGTCGCGGAAGTGCTTGTACAACGACGGGCTGGTGACGCCCAGCCGTTCCGCGATGCGGCGCATCGACAGCGCGCCGATGCCTTCCTCGTCGAGCACGCGCACCGCCTCGGAGACCGCCGCGGTGCGCGAGATCAGGGGCGGGCGGGGCATCGTGGGGCGCTCCAAGGGGAAGATCGCGGCCGGTGGGGCAGCGGTGATGATACTGCTTCCCGCGCGACCGGCCGGTTTTCACCGATTTCGCGTTTCCCTCTTCCCTCCGGTGGCCGCGAATAGTAGCTTACGCGAAAGCTAATCGGATTAACCAACGGTGAACGCCGCCTCTCCCCGGCGTGCCGCACCGAAATCCGCCGCGACATCTCCCCGCATGACTTCCCAGTGCGTGCGCGCTCAGCGCGCGATCCACCTGGAGGCCCCATGGTCACCGAGAACACCGACCCCGCAAGAGGCGCTCCGAACGCGCCCGACGACGGACTGCGCGCCGCGAACGTGGGACTTCCCGCCGCGCTCGGCGTCACCTTGTCCAACATGGCGCCGGTCAACGGCGTCTTCCTGACCGCGCCGGCCGTCGTGGCCGCGATGGGGACCCGAGCGCCGTGGGCGTTCGTGCTGGCCACTTCGGGCCTGCTCGCAGCGGCTTTCACGGTCGCCGCCTTCGCGCGCCGGATCATCTCGCCCGGATCGTTCGTCGCCTACGCCTACCACGCCTTCCAGACGCTGGGATGCGGTGTGGCGGTCGCCAGCGCCGTGTTCTACGCGAGCTTGATCTCCGGGCCGCTGACCATCGGAGCCGTCGCCGTGTTCGCGGGCAACTGGATCGCGGCCTCGCTCGGGCTCGGCGGCGTCTGGTGGCTGGTGATCGCGCTCGGCGTGCTGGCCCTGGCCACAGCGGTCGTGCTGCGCGGCATCGTCACCTCCAGCCTGGTCTCGCTGCTGCTGGCAGGCGCGCAGGTCGTGCTGCTGCTCGGGTTCGCCGTCCTGCTGCTGGTGGCCTCCGGCGGGAGCGCCGACGTGCCGCTGCGCGAAACCGGGGACCTGAGCGGACTGGCCGGACTGACCTTCCCGCTGGCGGTCGCCGGCATGATCGGCTGGGACAACTCCGCGACCATGTCGGCCGAACTGCGCCGGCCGCGCCGCACGGTTCCCATCGCCGTGATCGCCTCGGTGCTGATCGTCGGGGGTCTCTACAGCCTGTGCACCTGGGCGGGCCTGGCCGCCTACACCGACTGGATGGGCGCCGAGGCCGGCGCCGCCCGCTTCGGCGACCCGGAGAACTCGGCACCGTTCCTGGAACTCGCCCAGCACTACGCCCCGCAGGCCTACGCGGTGCTCGCCGTCGTCGGCGGCGTGAGCTCGCTGGCCTGCCTGATCGCCGCGCTGATCGGCATGTCCCGCGTCACCTACGCCGCGGCCAGGGCGGGCATGCTGCCCGCAGCGCTGGGACGTGCCTCGAAGCGCACCGGAGTCCCGGTCGGAGCGACCCTGCTGTGGAGCGGGCTCGTGCTGGCCACCGTCGTGCTGCCGCCGCTGCTGACCGGAGCCGACCCGACCACGATCTCCGCGTGGGAAGCCGGCATGGGAACCGTCCCGCTGCTGCTGACCGTGCTGGTCACGCTCATCTCGCTGCCGCTGTACACCTGGCGCGCGGCGGGGGAGCGGGTGCGGCCGCTGCCGCACCTGGTGATCCCGCTGGTCGGCGTGTGCGTGATCGGCTGGGGCGTCTACGGCAACGTCCGGCCCGACCAGCCCCACCCGGGCAGCCTGTACTGGATCTTCACCGCGGCGACCACCGTGCTCGCCGTGCTCGGCGCCGCGTGGTTCACCCGGCGTCCCCGGCGCGACCTCTCCGCCCTGGGAATCTCCCGCCCGTGACCGCTCGAACCCGCACAACACCTAGGAGCACCATGTCCCGCACCAGTGCTGATCTCGCCGTCGTCGGCGCGACCGTGCACACCCTCGACCCCGCGCGACCGGCCGCGACCGCCATCGCGGTCCGCGGAGGCACGGTCCTGGCCGTCGGCGACGACGCGGAGATCGGGAGTCTGTGCGACGCCCGCACCGAGATCGTCGACGGCACCGGGGTCACGGTCACCCCCGGCCTCACCGACGGGCACCTGCACCCGGTGCACGGTTCGCTGATGACCGCAGGCCTCGACCTGTCGCAGTGCCGCGACGTCGACGAGCTGCGCGGAACCCTCGCCGAGTCCCGCCGCGACCTCGCAGCCGGCGACTGGATCCGCGGTTTCGGCCTGGACCCGAACATCCTCGGCGGGCAGCGACCGCACCGCCGACTCGTCGACGACGTGCTCGGCGAGGTCCCCGCCCTGCTCGTGCTCGCCGACGCGCACGCCGCGCTGGCCTCCGGGGCCGCGCTGCGGCTGGCCGGGGTCACCGGACCCGTGGAACTGCCGGGCAACTCCGAGGTCGTCTGCGACGCGGACGGCAACCCCACCGGCGAGATCCTGGAGGACGCGGCGAAGCGGATCATCGAACGCGCCGCACCCGAGACCGATCCCGCCGACACCGCCGACCTGCTCGCCGACCTGTTCCAGCGCATGCACGCCACCGGGCTCACCGGCGGGCACGTGATGGACCTCGACGACGGGAGCCTGGCCGCGCTGCGACTGCTCGACGAGCGCGGGCTGGCCACCCCCAGGCTGCGGCTGGCCCCGTGGTGCCAGCCGGGCATCGACGGGAGCGGGTTGCGCGAGCTGATCGACCTGCAGGGCACCAGCGGTCGACTGTGGACGGTCGCCGGGGTCAAGCTGTTCATGGACGGAACCATCGACAACGGCACCGCCTGGCTGGAACACCCGGACTGCCACGGCGAATCCACCAAGCCCTACTGGCTGCCGCCCTCGGAGTACGCCGAGGCGGTCGGCACGCTCGCGCGCGCCGGAGTCGCCACCGCCACCCACGCCATCGGCGACGCCGCGGTGACCTTCGCGCTCGACTGCCTCGCCCGGTACGAGCGCCCGTGCGTCGGCGGAGCCCGGCACCGCATCGAGCACCTCGAAACCCTGCCCGACGAACTGGTCCAGCGGATGTCCGCCTCCGGCGTCGCCGCGTCGATGCAACCCAGCCACCTGCAGTACACCAAGGCCGACCACACCGACAACTGGTCGACCAGGCTCGGCGGTGAACGCGCCAACCGCGCGTGGCGGTGCGCCGACCTGGTGCGGGCGGGCGCCACCCTGGTGCTCGGTTCGGACTGGCCCATCGCCCACTTCGACCCGCGCGAAGTGCTCGGCGCCGCCAGGCTCCGGCGGCTGCCCGGCCGGCCCGACAGCGACCCCGTGCAGTCCTCGCAGGCTCTGACCGCGCGCGAAGCGCTGGAAGCGATGACGGTCGCCCCCGCCGAGGTGGCGGGCGAGCAGCACGTCGCCGGGCGCATCAGCCCCGGATTCCGCGCCGACCTCACCGGTTTCGGCGTCGACCTGCTCACCGCCGGCCCGGACGAGCTCGCCGAGGCGCCCGTGCGGCTGACCGTCGTGGACGGCGCGGTGGTCCACCGGGCGTGAGCCCGGCCGGATCAGCCCTGCTGGAGGCCGCGCAGCGCGAGGTAGAGGTCGACGCGGTCGGAGGTGCGGGACAGGCTGCGCCCGGTGAGCTCCTCGACCCGGCTCATGCGGTGGCGGAGCGTGTTGATGTGCACGTGCAGCCGTTGCGCGGCCTCCTGCCAGCGTCCCCCGGCGTCGAGGAACACCGACAGGGAGGGCAGCAGGTCGCCACCGCGCCGCTCGTCCTGGTCGAGCACCGGGCCCAGCAGGGCCTTCGACGTCGCTGCCAGCAGTTCCGGGTCCTGCACCGACAGCAGCAGGGCCGGACTGCTCAGCTGGTCGTGGGTCATCCAGCCGCCGCCGGCGCGCGAGGACGTCGCCTCCGCGGCGTGCGAGGCCTGCAGGAGGCTGACCCGCAGGTCGGCGGCGGCCCCGGGCCGCCCGACGCCGACGTGCACGACGTCGTCGAACGCGCCGTGGACGCGCCGGGCCAGGTCGGCTTCGGTGCCGCGCAGGTGGGCGAAGGCGACGACCTCGCCGCCGCGCTGCACGGCGATCCCGTCGGTGGCCAGCAGCTCGTTGAGCCGCCACGAGTGGATCTCCGGGCGCTGGCCGCGCAGCACGACCGCCGCCAGCGGGCCCTCCGGTGGCAGGCCCAGCGAGTGCAGCCGGGTGCGCAGCGCGGCGGTGTCGACGGTGCCGCTGTGCACCCACTCGAACAGCTCCCACGAGTAGCGGGCTTCGGTGGCCCGGACCGCGCGGGTGCGCTCGATCTCCAACGCGATGAACGGCATCGCCTGGACCACGGCCGCGTGCTGCTCCACGTCGAGCTCGGCCATGGGCCGCGGCAGCAGCAGCTCGGCGTCGGCCAACCCCTCGCCGACCAGCGGGAGCGGGTGGCTCGGCTCGGGTTCCTCGCCCTCGATCAGCCCGCCGGCCGCGCGCACCGCCACCGGTTTCCCGAGCTGGCCGGCCAGGGTGCGCAGGACCGTCGCCACCCCGCGCTGCCCGCGCAGCGCGGCGACGATCGTGTCGTGCTGGCCGAGGTGGCGCCGCAGCGGACGTTCCCACTCGGCGCGCTTGGCGTTGACGAACACCTCGACGATCTGCAGGAACGCCACGTCGACCGGCACGACAAAGCAGGTCAGACCGCGCCGCAGGGCGGCGTCGATGAAGTCCTCGGGCACCGCGGTCTCCGGCGGCACGATCCCGAACCCCACGGCCGCCACGTCGGCGGCGACCAGGTCGTCGACGAACGACTCGGCGCTGATCCCGGCCGAGCGCCACACGCCCGCGGTGAGCACCACCTCACCACCGCGCAGGAACCGGCCCGGATCGCGGACCTCGATCGTGTGCACCCACCGAATGGTCCGCTCCACCGCGCCCCGAACCCGCACGTCCAGCGCGAGCTCCGGGTCGTCCAACAGGTCCTCAACCCGCACCCGGCGCACCTCCGTCACTCACCGGACCCGACGGCCTCGGTCCGCCGGTTATACCCGAACCGGCCACTCCCCACCGGTGCGGGGAGTGGCCGGCGCCCTCACCAGTCGAGGCTGAGGTACTGGGTTTCGGTGAACTCGTGCAGGCCCTCGTGGCTGCCTTCGCGGCCCAGACCGCTCTGCTTGGTGCCGCCGAAGGGCGCTGCCGGGTCGGAGACGATGCCCCGGTTGATGCCGACCATGCCGGCGTCGACGTGCTCGGCGAGGTCGACGGCGCGCTGGAGCTCACCAGCGAAGACGTAAGCCGCCAAGCCCATCTCGGTGTCGTTGACCATCCGGCGCAGTTCGTCCTCGTCGCGCCAGGTCACCACGGGGGCGACCGGGCCGAAGATCTCCTCGCGCACCACCCGGGCGTCGGCGGGCACATCGCTGAGCACGGTGGGCGGCAGGAAGAACCCGGGCCCGTCCGGGACCTCGGCGCGCGCCGCGACGCGGGCACCGCGCCCCAGCGCGTCCTCGACCAGCTCGGTGATGTCGGCGACCGCCTTGGCGCTGATCAGCGGACCGATCTGGTTGTCCGCGTCGGCGGCCGGGCCGACGCGCAGCGCCTCGACCTCCTTGCCCAGCCGCGCGGTGAACTCCTCGGCGACGTCGGCGTGCGCGTAGAAGCGGTTGGCCGACACGCACGCCTGACCACCGCCGCGGAACTTCGCGATCATCGCCCCGGCCACCGCCGCGTCGAGGTCGGCATCGGCGGTGACGACGAACGGCGCGTTGCCGCCCAGCTCCATCGAGGTGTTGACGACCCGGTCCGCGGCCTGGTGCAGCAGCAACCGCCCCACCCGGGTCGATCCGGTGAAGGAGAGCTTGCGGACTCGCGGGTCGGCGAGCCACGCGCCGACCACCCCGGCCGCGTCGGTGGTCGGCACCAGGTTGACGACCCCGTCCGGCGCACCGGCTTCGGCGAGCAACCGAACGATCGCCAGTGCGGTCAGCGGGGTTTCGGCCGCGGGCTTGAGCACCACGGTGCAGCCCGCCGCCAACGCGGGACCGATCTTGCGGGTGGCCATCGCGGCCGGGAAGTTCCACGGCGTCACCAGCGCCGCCACGCCCACCGGCCGGTAGGTCACCAGCGTGCGGGCGCCCCCGGCGGGCGCGTGCGAGTAGCGCCCCTCGGCGCGCACCGCTTCCTCGGCGTACCACCGGAAGAACTCGGCGGCGTAGCCGACTTCGGCGCGCGCGTCGGCAAGCGACTTGCCGTTCTCGGCCGCGATCAGCCGGGACAGCGCGTCGTGGTCGCGGTGCATGAGCTCGTAGGTCCGGCGCAGCACGTCCGAGCGCTGCCGGGGCGGTGTCGCCGCCCAGGACGCGGCGGCCGAGACGGCCGCGTCGACGGCGGCCGTGGCGTCGTCGACCGAGCCGTTGGCGACGCTGGCCAGCACCTCGGTGGTGGCGGGGTCGACGACGTCGAACCGGCCGGCCCCGCCGGAGCGCCACCGGCCCGCGATGTGGATTCCGCGATCTGCTTCGAGGGAGAGCACGTGTTCGTCCTTTCAGGACAGTTCGGTGAAAGTGGCTGCCAGCACGTCGAACGCGTCCTCGAGCTGCGCGTCGCTGATCGCCAGCGGAGGCAGGAAGCGCAGCACGTTGCCGTAGGTGCCGCACACCAGCACGATCACGCCCTGGGCGTGCGCGGCGGCGGCCACCGAGCGGGCGAGTTCGGCGTCGGGGGCACCGGTCGCCGGGTCGACGAGCTCGACGGCCAGCATCGCGCCCCGGCCCCGCACGTCCCCGATGCGCGGGTCGGCGTCGCGCAGCCGCTCCAGCCGCGCCAGGGCGAGCGCTTCGATCTCGCGGGCCCGCTCGATCATCCCGTCGGCGGTGATCGTCTCGATGGTGGCCAGCGCGGCGGCGCAGGCCAGCGGGTTCCCGCCGTAGGTCCCGCCGAGCCCGCCCGCGTGCGCGGCGTCCATGATCTCGGCGCGTCCGGTGACGGCGGCCAGCGGCAGACCGTCGGCGATGCCCTTGGCGCTGACCAGCAGATCCGGCACCAGGCCTTCGTGCTCGCTGGCGAACATCGCACCGGTGCGGGCGAAACCGGTCTGCACCTCGTCGGCGATGAACACGACCCCGTTGTCGCGGCACCACTCCTGCAGCGCGGGAAGGAATCCGGCGGCCGGCACGATGAACCCGCCTTCGCCCTGGATCGGTTCGATGACCAGCGCCGCCAGGTTCTCGGGCCCGACCTGCTTCTCGATGACCTCGATCGCGCGGCGCGCGGCGGCCCCGCCGTCGACGTCCGGGCCGTCGCGGAACGGGTAGGACAGCGGCGCGCGGTAGACCTCGGGGGCGAACGGCCCGAACCCGTGCTTGTAGGGCTTGGCCTTGGCGGTCAGCGCCATCGTCAGGTTGGTGCGGCCGTGGTAGGCGTGGTCGAAGGCCACGACCGCGGACCTGCCGGTGGCGGCCCGGGCGATCTTCACGGCGTTCTCGACGGCCTCCGCGCCCGAGTTGAACAGCACCGATCGCTTCTCGTGCGTGCCCGGGGTGAGGCGGTTGAGCTGCTCGGCGACGGCGACGTAGCCCTCGTAGGGGGTCACCATGAAGCAGGTGTGGGTGAACTCCCGCACCTGCTGCTCGACGGCCTCGACCACGCGGGGCGCGCTCGCGCCGACGGTCGTGACGGCGATGCCGGAACCGAGGTCGATGAGGACGTTGCCGTCGACGTCCTCGACGACGCCGCCCGCGGCGCGAGCGGCGAACACCGGCATGGTCGTGCCCACGCCGCGCGCGACGGCGGTGTCCTTGCGGGCCATGAGCGCCTGCGAGAGGGGGCCGGGGATCTCCGTCGCGAGATGACGGTCCTGGCGAAGTCCTGCGTCGGGAGTGGTGGTCATGCGCCCCATCCTCGGCATGCGAGCCCATGCCGTCGAATGCCCATTTCGCACAGCAGCCAGTACCACGAGGCATACTCGCAGGTGTGGAGCTGCGCATCATGAGGTACTTCGTGGCCGTCGCCGAAGCCGGAACCGTCAGCGAGGCCGCCAGACGCGTGCACGTGACCCAGCCGGCGCTGTCGCGGCAGATCCGCATGCTCGAACGCGAGCTGCGGGTCACGCTCTTCGACCGCCGCGACGGCCGCCTGGAGCTCAGCGCCGCCGGCCGCGAATTCCTCCCGGTCGTGCGCGACGTGCTGCAGCGCGCCACCGCCGCCACCGCCGCGGCCGAGTCGCTGGCGGCCGGACGGCTGGTGCACCTGGCGATCGCCGCCAGCCCCACCACGCTGACCGACGTCGTCGCCCCCTTCCTGGCCACCTTCGGCCCCGAGGACCCGCTGCCGACCGTGCAGGAAGCCGGCGGATCCGAAGCCCTCGACCGGTTGCGGCGCGGCGCGGACCTGGCGGTGGTCACCCAGCGGCCGCCGAACCCGTGGAGCACGCGCACGCTGGCGGTGCTGCCCCTGTGGGCCTACGTGCCACCCGAACACCCCTGGGTCGACCGCGATTCGGTCGGCCTCGACGAACTGGCGGCCCAACCGCTGGTCGTCCTCGACCCGACGTTCCGGCCGCGCCAACTCCTCGACCAAGCCCTCGCCGATCAGCAGCTGGCGCTGGCCGACCACGTCGAATGCGGGAACGCGCAGGTCGCCCAAGCGCTCGCCGCCGCAGGCCGCGGGGTCGCCGTGGTCTCCGACGACCCGCGCTTCGACCTCCACGCCCTGCGCATCAGCAGGCGTGCGAGGCCCGACCTGTCCATCACCCTGCACGCGGCGTGGGACTCCGACCACCACGCGGCCGACGCGCTGAGCGAGATGGCCGACCGCATCGCGGTCTTCTGCCGCACCCGCTACGGCGCTGTCGAGACGCCGTGATCAGGACTGGTAGTGGGCAGCGGTGGTGCCTCCGAGGGGAGTGGGGCCGAGGCCGAGCTTGCGGTGGTCCCAGGAGCGGGTCCGCTCGACGTCGAGGCGGACCGCGACTCGCTTGTGCAGCATGTGCTCGACGAGCGGCTCGACCTCGTCGGTGTAGGGACCGTGGTAGCGCTCCCAGATGTTGACGCCGACCGCCCACAGGGCATCGGGGTCGTCGACGACCTCCGCGCGTCCCTCCAGCGAAACCCCGCGCAGCGTCTCGTAGGTCAGCCCGTCCTCAACGAGGACGGTGACGCGCGGGTCGCGGCGGATGTTGACGGCCTTCTGCGCCTTGGCCTTGGTCTCGAACCAGACCACGCCGTCGATGAGCGCGAACCACATCGCCACCGCGTGCGGGTGCCCGGACGGTCCCAACGAGGACAGCGCCGCGGTGCGGCGCGTGGCCAGGAACGCCTCGACCTCCTCGGGTGTCATCTGGACCTGCGCCCGTTGATTCGCCATCGAATCCCCTCACTCGTCGTGCGACGATCTCGACCGTAGACGCCGGGCGGACGAACCGTCAGCCTTGATCCGCCGGACTGGAAAACCCGCTCGGACGGTCGCCTACCAAGCTAGCGACCGTTAAGGTGAGTCGTCGAGGCAGCTGGGGCGACCGAGCCGATCACGGGAGATCAGCACATGGGTGACAGTGTTCTGACGGAGTTCGCGGATGGGATCGCCCAGATCACCATCAACCGCCCGGAGGCCCGCAACGCGGTCGACCGCTCGGTCGCCGAGGGGATCGCGGCCGCCATCGACGAGTTCGAGGCGCGTGCCGACCTGACGGCGGCCATCATCACCGGTGCCGGGGGCACCTTCTGCGCGGGCATGGACCTCAAGGCCTTCACCCGGGGCGAGCGGCCTTCCCTCCCGGGGCGCGGTTTCGGCGGCCTCACCGAGAAGCCCCCGACGAAACCGCTGATCGCCGCGGTCGAAGGCTGGGCGCTCGCGGGCGGCTGCGAACTGGCCCTAGCCAGCGACCTCATCGTCGCCGCTCAGGACGCCAAGTTCGGGCTCCCCGAGGTCAAGCGCAGCCTCGTCGCCGCGGCCGGCGGCCTGCTCCGCCTGCCCAAGACGCTGCCCTACCAGCTGGCGATGGAGATCGCGCTGACCGGCGACCCGATCACCGCCGAGACCGCCCACCAGCACGGAATGGTCAACAAGCTCACCGAACCCGGCCGGGCCCTCGACGAGGCTCGCGCGCTCGCGGCACGCATCGCCGCCAACGGGCCGCTCGCGGTCCGCGCCACCAAGCAGATCGTCGCCGGCGCGGTGGACTGGACCGACGCCGAGGCCTTCGCCCGGCAGTCCGACATCGCCGCACCGGTGTTCACCTCCGCCGACGCCCAGGAAGGCGCGACCGCCTTCGCCGAGAAGCGCAACCCCGTCTGGCGGGGCGCGTAGGGAGGAGCCGGTCATGAAGGATGCCGTCATCGTCGACGCCGTCCGCACGCCCATCGGCAAGCGCAACGGGTCGCTGTCGGAGATCCACCCGCAGGACCTGTCGGCGAGGGTGCTGACCGCGCTGGTGGACCGCACCGGCATCGATCCCTCCACTGTGGACGACGTGGTGTGGGGGTGCGTGTCGCAGGTGGGGGACCAGTCCAGCAACATCGGCCGTTTCGCCGCCCTGGCGGCCGGGTGGCCCGAGCACGTTCCCGGCCAGACGATCAACCGCGCCTGCGGATCCAGCCAGCAGGCGCTGGACTCCGCCGCGCACGCGGTCATGGCGGGGCAGTGCGACGTCGTCGTGGCCGGCGGTGTCGAATCGATGAGCCGGGTTCCGCTCGGCTCGGCCCGGGCCACCGGTCAGCCCTACGGACCTGCGGTGCAGGAGCGCTACGACGGGTTCGCCTTCAACCAGGGCATCGGGGCCGAGCTCATCGCCGAGCGGTGGGGGTTCTCGCGCCAGCGGCTCGACGAGTACGCGGCGTCCTCGCACGCCAGGGCCGCGGCGGCCATCGACCGCGGGCTCTTCGACGACCACGTCGTCCCGATCGACGTCGGAGGCGCCGAGTTCCGCACCGACGAGGGCCTGCGCCGGGGCACGTCACCGGAGAAGCTGGCCGGGCTGAAACCGGCGTTCACCGACGACGGCGTCATCCACGCGGGCAACTCCTCGCAGATCTCCGACGGAGCGGCGGCGCTGCTGATCACCACCTCCGAGCGGGCCCGGGAGCTGGGCCTGACCCCGATCGCGCGGTACCACAGCGGCGCGGTCAGCGGCGCCGACCCGATCACGATGCTCACCGGCCCTATCCCGGCCACCGAGAAGGTCCTGCGCCGGTCCGGCCTGTCGATCGACGACATCGGCGCCTTCGAGGTCAACGAGGCGTTCGCCCCGGTCCCGCTGGCCTGGCTCGCCGACACCGGAGCCGACCCCGAACGCCTCAACCCCCTCGGCGGCGCCATCGCCGTCGGCCACCCGCTCGGCGGCTCCGGCGCCATCCTCATGACCCGCCTGCTGGCCCGCATGCGCGAGCAGGACCTGCGCTACGGCCTGCAAACCATGTGCGAAGGCGGCGGCACGGCCAACGCCACCATCATCGAACGCCTCTGAGGGGGACCGGATCGTGGGCGGGCCGGGGGGGGGGGGGGCGGGGACCACCCCGGCCGCGGGGGGGGGGGGCGCTGGTGCTGCGGGCGGCGGTGATCCGGTGGCGGAGTTGCTCTTCGTGTTCGATGACCTGCTCGACGCGGTCAGCGGCCCACTCGGCGCGATCAGCCGGGACGATGGCCACGCCGTCGGCGTCGGCGACGACGATGTCGCCAGCGGAGACGACCACACCACCGATGGCGACCGGTGAGCCGATGGTTCCGGGACCGTTCTTGAACGGCCCTGCGGGGGTGACGGCACGTGCGAAGACGACGAGGCCTTGCGCGGAGAGGGCTTCCACGTCGCGGACGGCGCCGTCGATGATGGCGCCGAGCACGCCCTGGTTGACCATGATCTCGCCGATGAGGTCGCCGATGACGGCGCGGGAGAGGTCTGCTTGGCCGTTGATGACGAGGACGTCACCGGGCTGGGCTTCGTCGAGGGCGCGGTGGATGGCGAGGTTGTCGCCGGCGCGCACGGGCAGGGCCGTGCCGACGAGCGAGGTCTTCTCGGAGTGGGCGCGGATGCCGCCGTCGAGGACCAGCATCCGCTGGAAGACGTCGCCGACGTTGGTGGCCGGGGCCTTGCCGAGCCGGTCGAGCAACTCGGGATCGGGGCGGGCGTGCGGTTCTTCGACGGTGATGGTGTCGGTGCGGGCGTTGAT
Organism: Saccharopolyspora mangrovi; assembly: GCF_035320975.1. Taxonomy (NCBI): domain Bacteria; kingdom Bacillati; phylum Actinomycetota; class Actinomycetes; order Pseudonocardiales; family Pseudonocardiaceae; genus Saccharopolyspora; species Saccharopolyspora mangrovi. The sequence continues at coordinate 20,974 of NZ_JAWLNX010000038.1, forward strand.
GAACACGGATGCTCCTCGAACTAGGCCGCGGTGCGGGCGGGCACCACGACGGCGTGATCAGGGGTGTCACCGGCGAGGGCCTGGCGGATGCAGCTGACGGCGGCGTGCCCGACCTTGCTGAGGGCTTCGTCGGTCTGGCCGCCGATGTGCGGGGTCACGATGAGGTTGTCCAGCTCGTCGAGCGGGAGTTCGTTGTGCGGCAGGGGATCGCGCATGTCGGTGCTTTCGGCGTCGAGGACGTCTAGGCCTGCTCCGCCGAGTCGGCCGGAGCGCAGGGCCGCCAGCAGCGCGGTTTCGTCGACCAGACCGCCCCGGGAGGTGTTGATCAGCAGCGTGCCGGTCTTGGCCGCCGTGGCGCCAGGCCAGAATCCCGTCCACTACGGACTTGCCGCCGGCTCGCCAATCCCGCTGCACGCCGGTGCCGCGGGCAAGGCCATCCTCGCGCACTGCGATGGGGACGTGATCGGGAAGCTCTCGCTCGACGCGCTCACCCCGGAAACCACGACGCAGCGGGACGACCTCGAACACGACCTGGCACTCGTCCGCGAGCGAGGCTGGGCCGAAGGCGAGGGAGAACGCATTTTCGACGCTTTCGGCATCGCAGCCCCGTTCTTCGAGGGTCCGCACATCGCCGGTTCGGTCACCCTGACGATCCCGCGTGACCGCAAGGGTGAGATCGACCCCGCCCGCCTCGGCGACGCGCTCACGCGGTCCGCCGCGCAGATCACTCGACTGCTGACCCTCTGACCTGTCGACCTACTTGATCAGCGGGTCTCGGGGGAGGCCGAGGATGCGTTCGCCGATCTGGTTGCGCTTGATCTCGCTGGTGCCGCCCGCGATGGACAGACCGCGGTGCAGCAGCGCGAGGGCTCCGCTGAACGCGCCCGGACCCTCGAGGTAGACCGAGTCCGGGCCGCTGAGGGCGTTCATGATGGCCGCGGCCTCGTGACCGAGCTCGGACAGGACTAGCTTGGTGATGGCTCCTTCGGGTCCCGGCTCGCCGCCCGCGACGGCGCGGTGGGCCGAGCGCATGTTGAGCATCTCCATCGCGTGGTGCTCGGCCGCGTACCGGCCGACGCGCACCGCACCACCGGGCAGCCGGTCGGGGTGGGCGTCGAGCTGCGGGACCATCGCCGAGGCCGGCGTGGACATCGTGCTGCCCTGACCGCCGCCGATGCTGACGCTCTCGTTGCCGAGCGTGGCGCGCGCGACGGTCCACCCGCCGTTGATCGGGCCCACGACGTCCTCGTCGGGCACGAAGACGTCCTGGAAGAAGACCTCGTTGAACTCCGAGGCGCCCGACGGCATCTTGATGGGCCGCACCTCGACGCCCTCGGCGTGCATGTCGATGACCATCATCGTGATGCCCTGGTGCTTGGGCACGTCCGGGTCGGTGCGCACGGTCGCGAACCCCATCCCGGCCTTGTGGGCGCCGCTCGTCCAGACCTTCTGGCCGTTGACCAGCCAGCCGCCGTCGACCCGCGTGGCGCGGGTCCTGATGCCGGCGGCGTCCGAACCCGCTGCGGGTTCGCTGAACAGCTGGCACCAGATCACCTCCTGGCGCAGCGCGGGCCCGACCCAGCGCGAGACCTGCTGCTCGGTGCCGTGCTGGATCAGGGTGAGGATGACCCAGCCGGTGATCCCGTACGCGGGCCGCTCCACCCCGGCCTCGGCGAACTCCTGCTCCACGACCAGCTGCTCGACGGCCCCGGCCGCCCGGCCGTGGGGCTCGGGCCAGTGCGGCACCGCGTAGCCGGTCTCGATGAGGCGCTCCTTCTGCCGCTGCTCGGGCAGCGCGGCGATCTCGGCGGCGATGGCGCGCACGTCGCGGCGCAGGTCCTCGGCCTCGGGCGGCAGCTCGACGGTGCGGGCGCGGGTGACGCCGCGGCGGGTGAGGTCGGTGAGGTCGGTCGCGGCGTCGTCGGCGGACAGCAGCGCGAGCAGCGCCGTCGCCCGCCGCACGAGCAGGTGCGCGTCGTGCTCCCAGGTGATGGCGATCCCGCCGTGCACCTGGGTGTTGAGGTTGGCGCACAGGTCCGCCGCCGGTGCCGCGAGCGCGGCGGCCGCAGCGGCGGCGAAGGTCAGCTGGTCGCCACCGGTCCGCGCGGCGCGGGCGGCGTCCCAGGCGGCGCTGGTGGCCAGCTCGGTGGCCACGGCCATGTTGGCGCAGTGGTGCTTGACGGCCTGGAAGGTGCCGATCACCCGCCCGAACTGCTCGCGTTCCCCGGCGTAGGCGGCGGCGAGCTCGGTGCACTCCCGCGCGACACCGGCGGCCTCCGCGGACAGCACGACACGAGCCAGGTCGACCAGCGCACGGCGTCCGCCGGTCAGCACGGTGGCCGGTGCGGCCTGCAGCGCGACCCGCGCGGACCGCCGGGACGGATCCAGGTTCGCGGGCACCTCGACGGTGACACCGTCACCGACCTCGACGACCACGACGTCCGCGCCGGCGGGCAGCACCAGCAGCTGCGCGAGACCGCCGCCCAGCACAGCGGCGGCCGAACCCGACGCGGTGCCGCCGGAAACCTCCACCTCGGCGTCGAAGGCCACCCCGGCGGGCACCGAACCGTCGGCCAGACCGGGCAGCAGGCGCTTCTTCGCCGCGTCATCACCGAGCGAGTCGATCACCGCCGAAGCGATCACGGTCGGCGCGAACGGCCCGGGCGCCAGGGCTCGCCCCATCTGCTCGGCGACGACAGCGGTCTCCTCCAGCCCGAACCCCGCTCCGCCGAACTCCTCGGGCAGGTGCAACCCCAACCAGCCCAGCTCGGCGGCCTCCCGCCAGAACGCGGGCAGCGATTCGGACTGGGACTCCAGCAGCGCCCGGCTCGCTCCACGAGCCTCACGCCGCCCCAGCAGATCGGAAGCGGTCTCAGCCAGCAGCCGGTGATCTTCGTTGATCGCGATCGACATGACCCAAGAGTAAGTTCGCGAACCCACCGACAACACCCGATCATCTCCGGAAGGTTCGCGGGTGCGCCTGCCGTCGACAGCGCTCGGGCCGCCGTCCGTGCTGTGATCGGGGCTGAATAGTCGAGATCGAAAGGCTTGGCACGTGCGCATCGGGATCACCGGGCATTGCAACCTCACCGCCGCATCAATGCACCTCGTTCAGCGGGCGCTCGCCGACGAGCTCGAAGCGCTCCGGGGTGCTGAGGTCACCGGGGTGAGCTGCCTGGCCAAGGGCGCCGACCAGATCTTCGCCTCGGCGGTGCTGGAGATCGGTGGCGCGCTCGAAGTCGTGCTCCCCGCTGCCGACTACCGCGAACGCAAGGTCGAGCCGGACAACGCGGCCGGGTTCGACGAGCTGATCGGCAAGGCCGCGACGGTGCGCACCATGCCCTTCGCGGCGTCCAGCAGGACGGCGTACATGGCCGCGAGCGAATTCCTGCTCGACTCGGTAGAAGCCGTGATCGCGGTGTGGGACGGACGGCCATCGGGTGGCCACGGCGGAACCGGAGCCGTCGTCGAGGCCGCCCACCGGCGCGGTGTCCCGGTCACGGTCCTCTGGCCGGAGGGCGCCGAGCGCGCTTAGCGCTGCCGAGTCGTCGAGCAGGTGTGCGCCGCACCACTTGGTTACCTAGCGGTCGCTCAGTACGCTGCCGTGAGTTGGTCGAGACGTGAGGAGTCGAAGTGGACATCAAGGGTGCTGTCGCGCTCGTGACCGGTGGTGCGTCCGGGCTCGGTCTGGCGTCGGTGAAGGAACTCCGCGACCAGGGCGCGAAGGTCGTCATCGTGGACCTGCCGTCCTCGAAGGGCGAAGCCGTGGCCGAGGAGCTCGGTGACGACGTCGTGTTCGCCGCCGCCGACGTGACCAACGAGGAGCAGATCAGCGCGGCGCTCGACGAGGCGGAGAAGCTGGGGCAGCTGCGGATCGCGGTGAACTGCGCGGGAATCGGCAACGCCGCCAAGACCGTCGGCAAGCAGGGCGCCTTCCCGCTGGCCGACTTCACCAAGGTCATCAACGTCAACCTCATCGGCACCTTCAACGTGCTGCGGCTGGCCGCCGAGCGGATCTCCCGGACCGAGCCGGTCGGCGAGGAGCGCGGCGTCATCGTCAACACCGCCTCGGTGGCCGCGTTCGACGGGCAGGTCGGGCAGGCCGCCTACTCGGCCTCCAAGGGCGGCATCGTCGGCATGACGCTGCCCATCGCGCGCGACCTGGCGAACCTGAAGATCCGGGTCACCACCATCGCCCCGGGCCTGTTCCACACGCCGCTGTTCGCCTCGCTGCCCGAGGACGCCGTCGCCTCGCTCGGCGCGCAGGTGCCGCACCCCTCGCGGCTCGGCGACCCCACCGAGTACGGCTCGCTGGTGCGCCACATCGTCGAGAACCCGATGCTCAACGGCGAGACCATCCGGCTCGACGGCGCCATCCGCATGGCGCCCCGCTGAGCGAGGCCCGAACCGGCCGGCGTCCGGCGCCGGCCGGTAGGGTCCCGCGCAGGCGGGAGAGGGAGACGTGATGGCTCAGTCGGGCACCGAGTCCGGGTGGCGGGAGTTCGGGCCGCTGGCGCTCACGCCGATCCTCGACGCCGCGCTCGACGAGTTCCGCGAGAGCGGTTTCCACGGTGCGACCGTGCGCCAGATCGCCCGCCGGGTCGGCATGACGGTGCCCGCGCTGTACTACCACCACGAGAACAAGGAAGGGCTGCTCGTCGCCCTCCTCGAACTGGGCACCGGCGAGGTCGCCTGGCGCGTGCGCGCCGCCGCCGACGAATCGCCGGGACGGCCCCGCGAGCAGTTCGTCAGCGTCGTCGAAGCCGTCGTGCTGCACATGGCCTACCGGTTCCGGCTGGCCGCGATCGACAGCGAACTGCGCTACCTCTCACCGGGCAACCGCCGCCGGTACGGCGCCCGCCGCAAGACCGTCGAGAACGTCCTCACCGAGGTCATCGAAACGGGCTGCGAGGACGGCACCTTCACCGTCACCGACCCGGCCGAGACCTCCCGCGCGCTGCTGGGCATGTGCCAGTCGGTCGCCCGCTGGTACCACCCCGACGGGCCGCTGAGCCCCGAAGAGCTTGCGGCCCGCTACGTCGACATCGCCCTGATGACCGTCGGCGCGCACCCGCGCCTGCAGCGCTAGTCCACGATCGGCGTCCGGAGGGTGCCGAGCCGGTCGACCTCGACGGTGACCTCGTCGCCGGGACGCAGCACGCGGGGAGGGGTGCGCACGCAGCCGACCCCTTGCGGGGTCCCGGTGCAGACGACGTCCCCGGGGGTGCAGCGTGAACGTGCGGCTGACCAGGGAGATCACCGCCTCCGGCGAGAAGATCATGTCCGCGGTGTTGCCGTGCTGGACGACCTCGCCGTTGACCCGGGTGCGAAGGTCCAGCCCCTCGGAGAGGTGCCCGGCCTCGTCGGCGGTGACGATCGGCCCCATCGGGCCGCTGCCGTCGGCGTTCTTGCCCAGCGTCCACTGCGAGGTCAGCTTCTGGGCACGACGAGCCGTGAGGTCGTTGAACGTCGAGTAGCCCAGGATCGCCTGCCGCGCTTCGGTTTCGGACGCGTCGCGGACCACCCGGCCGAGGTAGGCCGCGACCTCGCCTTCCCAGTCCAGACCCGCCTCCCCGGCGGGAACCGGCGCCGGCGCGCCGTCGACCGACAGTGACGCCGTCCAGCGACCGAACAGCGTCGGGTGCTCCGGAACCGCGAAAGACCCCTCCGCCGCGTGGGCCCGAGACTCCGACGGCTCGTGGGCGGCCAGCGCCTACTACCGGATGGGCCGGTTCCGGGTCTACTTCGGTTCCCGCTACCTGACGACGGCCTTCGCGATGCGCGCGTTGTGGCAGGTGGAGCGGTGAACGACTTCGGCATTCCCGCGCTCGGCCGCATCCACCCGGAGGCGGCCGACGTCGGCGCGCGGCTGTGCCAGTGGGCGGCCCGCGTCGGCCTGATCACCACCGCCGCCGACGAGCAGCGGCTGCGCGGAGCGGGGTTCCACGAGGTCACCGCACTGGTGATGCCGGACGACCCCACCGAGGCCGTGGAGCTCTACGCCCAGTGGATCACGCTGCTGTTCCACATCGACGACGAGCAGGACGACGACGCCGACCGCACAGCGGAGTCGGTCCGCTCGCTCTACGCGGCGATCACCGCGCTCATGCGGGGACGGCCGGTGCTGGTGGACACCCCGCTGATGTCGGCGCTGACGGACCTGTGGCCGCGCACGTCGGCCGGCATGTCCTCGCGGTGGCGCGACCGCGTGATCGCCCACCTGCACCGGCACCGCGACGCCTTGCCTTCCTCACCCAGATCGCCCACCGCGCGGCCCGGACGCTGCCCAGCCCGGAGGAGTACCCGGTGCTGCGCCGGGAGTCCAACGGCATGTTCATGTTCGACGTCATCGAATCCGCTTGCGGCACCGAGGTTCCCGAGCCCCTGGCCAGCGGTGCGGCGTGGACGGAGCTCTGCGCCGCCTCCAACGACCTCACCGCCTGGCGCAACGACATCCGCTCCCTGGCCAAGGAATCCGCCAACGACGAACCCACCAACTACGTCACGGTCCTGCGCCACGCCCACGGCTGGTCCGACGCCGAAGCCGTGGCCGAGGTCGAGAAACGGATCCTGCAACGCCACGAGGAGCTGGAGGGGGCCGCCGCGGACGTCCGGGCCCAGCTCGCGGACTGCCCCGAGGAGCTGCGGGCAGGACTCGAGCACCTCACCGACGTCATCGCTCACATCCCGGGAGGCCACGCCGCCTGGCTCAACACCTCGGCCCGCTACCAACCTGCCTGATCAGCACCCCTCAAACCCTATTTCACTACTTACCTGGTGTTCGGGCCCGCCAAGGAAGGTCGCTACGTCGCGCTGCGCTTCGACAACAGCGGTGTTCTCCCGGTCGTCCACGTGGTCTTCGCCCACCTGCTGGGTGCGGGGGCCGAGGTGATCACCCGGTGCACGGTCGGCAATGCTGATCACCGCGGTGGGCTACGTCGTGGTGAACGTGGTGGTGTTGCTCATGACCACGGCAAGTGACCAGCGCGCTGCGGTTGCCCGAACGTGTGACGTGCTAGGGGGTAGTCGTGGTCCCTGCCTGAGGCGTTGCGGGCGGCTTAGGGTTGAGGTCATGGCAGAGGTTGACCTGCGGGGTGAGGTGCGCGAATTCCTGAGCACGCGGCGGGCCAGGATCACCCCCGAGCAGGCCGGGCTGGCCGCCTACGGCGGCAACCGGCGGGTCAAGGGGCTGCGCCGCGAGGAGGTCGCGATGCTCGCGGGCGTCTCGGTCGACTACTACGTGCGGCTGGAGCGCGGGAACCTCGCCGGGGCCTCCGAGGGGGTGCTCGACTCGCTGGCGCAGGCGCTGCAGCTCGACGAGGCCGAGCGCGAGCACCTGTTCGCCCTGGCCAGGGCGGCCGGGCCGGGTCGCCGCAAGCGCACCTCCGCGCCCAAGACGGTGCGGCCCACGGTGCTGCAGGTGCTCGAAGCGATCAGCGACGCGCCCGCGTGGGTGCGCAACGAACGGCACGACATCCTGGCCGCCAACCGCCTCGGCCGCGCCCTGTACTCGCCGGTCTTCGAGGACCCGCGCCGCCCGGCCAACACCACCCGCTTCGTCTACCTGGACCCGGCCGCGCGGGACTTCTTCGTCGATTGGGACAAGGTCGCCAACGACGGGGCCGCGATGCTGCGCTCGGAGGCCGGGCGCAACCCGCACGACCAGGCGCTCATCGAGCTGGTAGGGGAGTTGTCCACGCGCAGCGAGACCTTCCGGGAGCGGTGGGCCTCGCACGACGTGAAGCTGCACCGCAGCGGTCAGAAGCGGCTGTGCCACCCGGTGGTCGGCAGGCTCGAGCTGGACTTCGAGTCGATGAAGCTGCCGTCCGAGCCGGGGCTGACGCTCAACGTCTACACCGCACCCGCAGGCACACCGACGGCCGATGGGCTGAAGCTGCTGGCCAGCTGGGCCGCCACCCAGAACCTCGCCGACGTCGAGCAGATCTGAGACGCGCCCGGGTTGGCGCTGCGAAGCACCGCGAAGATAAGTTAGCCTGACCTAAGTCTTTGCGAGTGTGTTTCTTGAGGAGATCGATGACCACCTACCTGACCGTCACCGACGCGGAGATGGTGACTCCGCGGGTGCGGCGACTGTGGTTCCGCAGCGATGACCTGTCGGCCTTCGCCGAGAGCGTGCACACCGACCGCTACGTCAAGCTGGTGTTCCCGAAGGAAGGCGTGACCTACCCGGAGCCGCTGGACATCAAGGCGATGCGCGGCACGTTCCCGGCCGAGGACATGCCCACCGTGCGCACGTTCACGGCGCTGTTCCCCGACGTCGAGCGCGGTGTCATGGCCATCGACTTCGTCATGCACGGCGACCAGGGCGTGGCCGGGCCGTGGGCGGCCAAGGCGCAGCCGGGCGACAAGCTGATCATCAACGGCCCCGGTGGCGCCTACCGGCCCGACCCGGAGGCCGACTGGCACCTGCTGGCCGGCGACGAGTCCGCCCTGCCCGCGATCTCGGCCGCGCTGCGCGCGATGCCCGCCGACGCCGTCGTGCGTGTCGTGATGCTCATCGACTCCCCGGCCGAGGCGCCCGAGCTGCCGCTGCCCGCCGACGGCGAGGCCACCTTCATCTACCGCGCGGACGTCGGCGAGGAGGGCACGCTGGAGAAGGCGGTGCGCGAGCTGGAGTGGCTGCCGGGCCGCGTGCACGCCTTCGTGCACGGCGAAGCCCAGGAGGTCATGCGCCGCGTCCGCCCGTACCTGTTCCGCGAGCGCGGCGTCGCCCGCGATCAGGCGTCGATCTCGGGTTACTGGCGGCACGGCCGCACCGAGGAGGCCTTCCGGGAGTGGAAGGCCGAGTTCAACAAGACCGAGGGCGCCGCTCGCTGAGCGGCCACGACGCCGCCGCGCGAGCGGCGGCGTTTCAGGCCGCGTTGGCGGTGCGCAGGGTGCGCATCGCCTCGGCGAGGCTCTGCGACTGCTGCGCGCCGAGCGGTCCGAGGATGCGGCTGCGCAGGATCTCGGCGCAGACCTTGCGCGCCTCCCCGGCGACCGCCAGGCCGTGCTCGGTGAGCACCGCGTAGACGACGCGGCGGTCCTCGGCGGAGTGCTCGCGGCGGATCAGATCGGCCTTGGCCAGCCGGTCAGCCACCTTGGTGAACCCGCCGCTGCTCAGCGCCGCTTCCGTGGCCAGCCGGGTCATCGGCAGCCGGTGACCGGGGGAGCGCAGCAGCCGGATCAGGATGTCGAACGAGCCGGGTGCGAGGTCCACGCGCTCGCTGATCTCGTTCATCAGCCGGGCGTGGGTGGCGTGGTATCCCTCGATGACCAGACCCCACCAGGTGACCGTCTCGTCATCGCTGGGCAGGTCGACCTCGTGGGTCACGGCTGGGGTTCCCCTCTTCGCGCTCATCGGATATCTCCCGTTCTCGCCGTCGCCGTGACGGCTCCGACAACAATCTTACACGCAATCATCTTGAGCGAAAGATATCGCGCTGTTAGTGTCTTCTACGAATGTGGTTGAAATGGGTAGGAGGCTGTCATGGCGATCAGGACCAGCGGGTTGCACCACGTCACGGCGATCGGTGAGAACCCGCAGCGCAACGCGGACTTCTACCTGCGCACGCTGGGTCTGAGGCTGGTCAAGACGACGGTCAACTTCGACGTGCCGAGCGTCTACCACCTCTACTACGGCGACACCGCGGGCAAGCCCGGTTCGCTGATGACCTTCTTCCCGTGGGAGACGGTCGAGGCCGGCCGCATCGGCTCGGGACAGGCGACCACGACCGCCTTCTCGGTGCCCACCCACTCCATCGGCTGGTGGAAGCAGCACCTCGAATCCGCCGGTGTCGAGACCACGCGCGTCACCAACCGCGACGAGGAGGACGTCCTCGGCTTCCGCGACCCCGACGGCCTGGAGCTCGCGCTGGTCGCGCACCCGCAGGGCGACCCCCGCGACCCGTGGGACACCCCGTCGGTTCCCGCCGAGCACGCCGTGCGCGGCCTGCACTCGGTGACCATGACCGTCGCGCGCGAAGCCGACACCGCCGACCTGCTCGTCGACGGCCTCGGCCTGCGGTTCCACCACCAGGACGGCGACCGGATCCGCTTCGCCGCCGGTGACGGCGGACCGGGTGCGCTGGTGGACGTCCGCGTCGACCCGAGCGCCCCGGAGGGCTTCGTCGCCGGCGGCACCGTGCACCACGTCGCCTGGCGCACGCCCGACGACGCCACGCAGAAGCAGTGGCGCGAGGAGCTCATCGACCGCGGCCTGGAGGTCACCGAGATCCGCGACCGCCAGTACTTCAAGTCCCTTTACTTCCGCGAACCCGGCGGCGTGCTGCTCGAGATCGCCACCGACGAACCCGGTTTCGACATCGACGAACCGCTGCTGGAGCTCGGCCGCGAGCTCAAGCTGCCGCCCTGGCTGGAACCCACCCGCGAGGACATCCAGAACTCGCTGCCCGCGCTCGACCTCCCAGAATGAGTGCACTGTGGAGTGATCACGCGTCCCTGACCAGCCGTTAGCGGAGTCACAAACTCGCCACCCGAGTGCGTGCTACCGGTCACGCGTGCGAGCATCCCTCGAACCCAACATCGCGTCGCGGCAGCGGCGGTTCGAGGAAAGGCTGATTCCAGGTGCAGGTCTTGTGGGGTATCGGCGGCATGGTCGTCGTGCTGCTGCTGGCGTTCGCGATGTCGACCAACCGGCGCGCCATCAACGTGCGCACGGTGTGCGGGGCGCTGGCGATCCAGATCGTCTTCGCGCTGGTGGTGCTGCGCTGGCCGCTGGGTGAGAAGGCGCTGACGGCGGTGGCCTCGGGCGTCACCAAGGTCATCGAGTCCTCCAAGGAGGGCATCGACTTCCTGGTCGGGCCGATCATGCCCGCCGAGGGCACCGTCGTGGCCTTCCAGGTGCTGCCGATCATCATCTTCGTGTCCTCGCTGACCGCGGTGCTCTACCACCTGCACATCCTGCAGTGGGTCGTGCGCATCATCGGCGGCGCGCTGCAGTGGGCGCTGGGCACCACGCGCGCGGAATCGCTCAACGCCACCGGCAACATCTTCCTCGGCCAGACCGAGGCGCCGCTGCTGGTGCGCCCCTACCTCTCGAGCATGAGCCGCTCGGAGTTCTTCGCCGTCATGGTCGGCGGACTGGCCACGGTGGCCGGCACCGTCATGGTCGGCTACGCGATGCTCGGGGCGAAGCTGGAGAACCTCATCGCCGCCAGCTTCATGGCCGCCCCGGCCGGTCTGCTCATGGCCAAGCTGATCATGCCGGAGAGCGAGGACGAACCGACCTCCGACGATGCCCCGGCGTCGAAGGACGACGAAGCGGCCGAAGGCGAGGAGTCCAAGCAGGTCGCCTTCGGCACCGCGGCGCCCGCGCTGGAGGAGAAGCCGCGCAACGTCATCGACGCCGCCGCCACCGGCGCCTCCGACGGCCTCAAGCTCGCGCTCAACGTGGGTGCGATGCTGTTCGCGTTCGTCTCGCTGATCGCGCTGCTCAACCTCCTCGTCGGCGGCGTCGGCGGGCTGTTCGGGCTGCCGGACCTGACGATGCAGCAGATCCTCGGCTACGTGTTCTCGCCGCTGATGTGGGTGATCGGCGTGCCGTGGCACGAGGCGGTCGCCGCCGGCGGGTTCGTCGGCGAGAAGCTGGTGATCAACGAGTTCGTGGCCTTCTCCGACTTCGGCCCGCAGGCCGCGCAGTTCAGCGAGAAGACCGCCACCATCGTCACCTTCGCGCTGACCGGGTTCGCCAACCTGGGCTCGCTGGCGATCCTGCTCGGCGGCCTCGGCGGTCTGGTCCCGGGCAAGCGCAGCTGGATCGCCAAGGACGGCATCCGCGCGGTGCTGGCCGCGACCCTGGCCAACCTGCTCAGCGCCACGATCGCGGGCATCCTCGTCTGACCCCCGCTCCGCGAACGGCCCGCTGCGGTTCCCGCCGCAGCGGGCCGTTTTCGCTTCTCAGCGGAGGTGCGAGTCCAAAGTGGTCGTCAGCGAGCGCAGCGCGGGAAGCGCGGCGTCGAGACGCGCGCGCTCGCCGGGAGGCAGCTGGGCGAGGCTGCGCCGCAGGGCGGTCGCGCTCGCGCGGTCGTAGCGGTCGAGCAGGTCCAGCGCGGTCGCGGTGGCGCTGAGCCGGGCGGTGCGCGCGTCCTCGGGGTCGGTGTCGCGGGCGACGAGCCCGGCCGCGCGCATCGTCTTGACCAGGTTGCTGATCGTCGACGGCGCGACCTGCAGCGCGGTGGCGGCCTCGCGCGGGCTGAGCGGGCCGTCGGCGACCAGCAGCCGGAGCAGCTCGATCTGCGCCTCGGGCAGGTCCGGCAGTTCCGCGCCCTGCCGGGAGGCGCGCAGCACGGCTCGCCGCAGCGGCCCGAGCAGGCGGCTGAACTCGATGGCGGAGGCGTCGAGATCGCTCGTCACCCGCTCATTGTGCCCGACCGCACATTCGTTTTGCAGCAAAACAATTTTGTAGCAAAATTAAATGTGTCAACGTCAACGACGGGGGAGGAGAAGGCGATGAGCGAGAACCCGACCACGGTGGAGCAGCCGGTCCCGGAGCAGGACCTGTCCGGCATCGTCGGCCACCGGTTCATCTACACCTACGCCAACGGCTGGCAGTACGAGATGTACGTGAAGAACCCGACGACCATCGACTACCGGATCCACACCGGGCACGTCGGCGGCCGCTGGGTCAAGGATCAGGAGGTCGACCTGGTCGTGCTCACCCGGGGCGTCTACAAGGTGTCCTGGACCGAGCCGACCGGGACCTCGGTGTCGGTCAACGTCATCCCCGGCGAGCGCGTGCTGCACGGCGTGATCTTCTTCCCGGACTGGATCCGGGAGCACGGCGAGCGCACCGTGCTGTACCAGAACGACCACCTCGACGAGATGCGCGAGTACCGCGACGAAGGGCCGACGTACCCGATCTACGTGGTCCCGGAGTTCGCCCGCATCACCCTCTTCGAGCACGTCGGCACCGATGACGAGAGCGTCATCGCGACCGCTCCCGGCGACCTCCCCGAGGGCTGGTCCGACCGGACGAACTGAACGTTGACCAAGCGATTGTTTGGTACGGTTCCTCCGGTGTCCGACGCGGGGCGCGGGAGGCGAGATGCTGATCAGCGACGTGGTGGGGTTCGCGGCCAGGCGCGCGCCCGAGGTCCCCGCGCTGGAGTTCGAGGGCGCCACCTGGACCTTCGGTGAGCTCCACGCCGGAGCGCGCGGGCTGGCGCACGGCCTCGCCGAGATCGCCCGGCCCGGCGACCGCGTCGCCGTGCTCACCGAGAACAACCCCGAGTACGTCCTGGCCTACTACGGGGTTCCGCTGGCCGGCATGGTGCTGCTGCCGGTGAACTACCGGCTCGCGCGCCGCGAGGTCGCAGACCTGCTCGCCGACGCCACGCCGACCGTGCTCATCACCGAGGCCAAGTACCTCGACCTCGCACGGCACGCGGCCGCCGAGGTGCCCTCGATCCGCACGATCGTCACGGTCGACGACGTCGCGGGCACGACACCGCTCAGCGCGCTGCTCGACAGCCGCCCGGACGTCGAACCCGAGCGGCCCGACGAGGACGCACCGGCCTGGCTGCTCTACACCTCCGGCACCACCGGTCGCGCGAAAGGTGCCGTGCTGACCCACCGCAACGTCGTCGCGGGCGCGGTCAACGCCGTGCTCAGCTGGCCGCGGGCCCTCGAGCGGCGGCCGGTGTCGCTGGTGCCCTGGCCGCTGTGCCACATCGCCGGTTACAACGTCCTCGTCGCGCACCTGGCCGCCGAAACCGTCGTGCTGCTGCGCCGCTACAGCACCGAGGGCTTCCTCGACGCGGTGCCGCGGCACCGCGTCACCGCCACCACGGTGGCGCCGACGATGCTGGCGATGCTGCTGCGCCATCCCGCGCTCGAGGACTGCGACACGACCTCGATCACCCGCATCGGCTACGGCTCGGCGCCGATGCCGGGGGCCACGCTGCGCGAGGCGATGACCCGCTTCCCCAACGCCGGGTTCCGCGCGGGCTTCGGCATGACCGAACTCGCGGGCAACGCCCTGGCGCACGGCCCGGAAGGCCACCGGGCGGCGGCCGACGGGCACCCGGAGCTGCTGGCTTCGGCGGGTACGCCGATGCTGCTCTCGGCGGCGCGCGTCGTCGACGACCACGGCGCCGAGTGCGGGCCGGACGAGGTGGGGGAGTTGGAGATCCGGGGCGACCAGGTCTTCTCCGGTTACTGGAACCGCCCCGAGGCGACCGCGGAGGCCTTCCGCGACGGCTGGTTCCGCACCGGCGACCTGGCCCGGTGCGACCGCGAGGGGCGCTTCGCCATCGTCGACCGGCGCAAGGACATGATCCTCACCGGTGGTGAGAACGTCTACTCCCGCGAGGTCGAGGACGTCCTGCACCAGCACGCCGCGGTGTCGGCGGCGGCGGTGGTCGGCGCACCGGACGAGCTGTGGGGCGAGCGCGTCGTCGCCGTCATCGAACCCGCCGGCCCGGAACACCCCGCGCTGGAGGAGATCCGGGAGTTCTGCGCAACGCGCCTGGCCGGGTACAAGTGCCCGCGGCAGGTGCTGGTCGTCGCCGAGCTGCCGCGCAGCGCTTCGGGCAAGGTCCTCAAGCGCGAGCTGCGGGAACGGTTCGCTGGCCCGCTCGCGCCGAGGTGAGATCTTGGCAGCCGGTGTTGATCGGCGTAGCCTGCCCGCATCCAATGAACGTGAACAGGATTCACATTCACTGAGGAACAGGCTGATGCCCGTTGCCAGGAGGCAGGTGCTGGCCACCGCCGCCATCGCGCCGTTGGCCGCCACGATGTTCGGCACCACCACCGCGTCCGCTCGGGAAGCGACCGGCTACCGCGTCGGACGCGGGGTCGCCGACGTGACCGGCCCGGCCGCCGAGAACGGCATGATGGGCTACTCCATGCCGCAGCAGCAGACCGCCGGCATCCACCTGCGCACGCTCGCCCGCGCCTTCGTCGTCGACGACGGCGCGAACCGGGTGGTGTTCGTGACCGTCGAGCTGGGCGCGCTGTTCCAGTCGGTGCACCAGGAAGTGCTGCGACGGCTGGCCGAGAACTACGGCGGCCTCTACACCGAGCAGAACGTGCTGCTCAACGCCACGCACACGCACGCCGCCTGCGGCGGCGACTCGCACTACGCCGCCTACGACCTGGCCACGCTGGGCTTCCAGCAGCAGGTCTTCGACGCCGTGGTCGCCGGCATCACCGAGGCCATCGGCGCGGCGCACGACGACCTCGCGCCCGGCACCGTCTCGCTCGGGCGAGCCGAGCTCACCGACGCCAGCGTCAACCGCTCCCGCAGCGCCTTCGACCTCAACCCGGCGGCCGACACCGCGCACTTCCCGCAGGCCATCGACCCGGCCGTGACGGTGCTGCGCTTCACCCGGGGCGGACGCGACTTCGGCGCGATCGCCTGGTTCGCCACCCACGGCACGTCGATGACCAACGGCAACCACCTGATCAGCTCGGACAACAAGGGCTACGCCGCCTTCGCCTGGGAGCGCGGCGACCCGGAGTTCGTGGCCTGCTTCGCCCAGACCAACGCCGCCGACATGTCACCGAACCTGAACCTGGAACCCGGGTCCGGTCCGACCGAGGACGAGTTCGACAACACCCGGATCATCGGCCAACGACAATTCGCCGCGGCCAAGCGGGCTTTCGACTCGGCAGGCACTCCCATGCGCGGCCCGGTCGAGTCGCTGCTGTGCTACGTGGACCTCTCCGAGGTCACTGTGGACGGACGATTCACCCCGGACGGCAGGACTCATCGCACCTGCACCGCGGCCATCGGCTTGTCGATGCTGGCCGGCAGCACCGAGGACGGCCCGGGAATCCCGATCGGCGAAGGGATCCGCAACCCGCTGCTGGACTGGCTCGGCGGGGCGGACGTGCCGATCCCGCCGGAGCTCGCCGACGAGCAAGCGCCCAAACCCGTCGCGGTGCCCTTCGGCGCGATGGAACCACACCCGTGGTGCCCGGAGGTGCTGCCGTTGCAGCTGATGCGCATCGGCGAGCTCTACCTGGTCGCCGGCCCCGCCGAGTACACGATCGTGGCCGGGCTGCGGATCCGGCGCAGCGTCGCCGCGGAACTGGGCGTCCCGCTGGAGAACGTGCTGATGCAGGGCTACGCCAACGCCTACAGCCAGTACGTCACCACGCCGGAGGAGTACGACTCCCAGCAGTACGAGGGCGCCTCGACGCTCTTCGGCCGCTACACGCTTCCCGCCCACCAACAGGAATTCACCAGGCTGGCGGCGGCGATGCGCACCGGAACGCGAGTTCCGCTCGGTCCGGTACCGCCCGACATGACCGGAACGCTGCCGAACTTCCAGCCCGGCGTGGTCTTCGACGCAGCGCCGCCCGGCCGCGACTTCGGGGACGTGCTCGCCGAACCCGCCCGCGGGTACCACCGGGGAGAGCAGGTCGTGGCCGAATTCGTCACCGGGCACCCCAAGAACGACCTGCGGCGCGGCGGCACCTTCGCCGAGGTGCAACACCTGGTGAACGGCCGGTGGCGGACGGTGGCCGACGACCGCCACTGGTCGACCAAGTACCATTGGAAGCGCAGCGGCGTCGCCTCCTCCACCGCGACCATCACGTGGGACATCCCGGCGGCCGCCCCGGCGGGTCGTTACCGAATCGTCCACAGCGGAGACTGGAAAGCCGCGGGCTCGGGGGAGATCGCGCCGTTCACCGGAACGAGCCGTAACTTCTTGGTGGCGTGACAAGGGAAGCTCCACAGAGGCGTGGTCGAATCGTAATGTTCCAGCGCGGGAAAAGCGCTGTTCAAAGTTCGACACGGGTGGAACTCGCAGCCCTCGTCGCGTACACCTGGGGACAGCACTTGACAAGCCCGAACCAGGAAGGTGTTCATGACCTCTTCGCCGAACGAGCCCGGCCAGAGCGGCTCCGAGGAGCAGCCCGCTGAGGAGACCGAGACCTCGGCCGCGGAGCAGACCTCGGAGAGCTCGACCGCAGCCGGCCACGGCGACGCCGAGTCCGGTGCCGAGCAGTCGGGCACCGAGCAGCCTGGTGCCGAGCAGAGCGAGACGGAGAGCGCGGACGAGGACGGCGAGGCCAAGAAGGCCGAGCAGACCGACGCGCCCGCCGACGCCGAGCCCGCTGCGGCGGCTGGGACCGCTGAGACCTCTGAGGCCGGTGAGCAGCCGAAGAAGAACAAGGTCGGTGTGATCGTCGCGGTCGCGGCCTCCGTGCTCGTGATCGCCGTGGTGGCCGTCGGTGCCTTCTGGTTGTTCAGCGGCGGATCGGCGCAGTCGACCGCCGAGGACTACGCGGCGCTGTCGACCAAGGAGACCCAGGACCCGCGCAGCGTGAAGGCCGACGACTACCGCGCGGTGGTCTGCAACGCCGCGATGCCGCAGATCGAGGAACTGCAGAAGCAGAAGGAAGAATTCCTCAAGGTCGCCAAGCCGCAGGACCTCGAGATGCTCAAGCAGGTCAAGACCACGGTCAAGGGCGTTCAGGAGAACGGCGACAACGGCACCGCGACGATGGAGTCCACCGTCCCGGGCCAGCAGCCGCAGACCGCCGAGCTCAAGCTCGTCAAGGAAGACGGCGACTGGAAGCTCTGCGCCTGATCCCCTCCTCTTCCCGGTGGCCGGTCGTCGTGGCGACCGGCCACCGATGAGTTTCCGGGGTGGATGCGGTCCAACTCTGTGACCGCACTGGAAACTCACTCCTGGGGAGAGGCCGACATGACCACCACGAACGCCCTGCCGCCCGTCGTCGACGCCGGTACCTGGCAGCGCGAGCTCGACGCGTTGCGCGCCCGCGAGAAGGCCGCGACCAGGGAGCTCGACGCGATCGCCGCGCAACGCCGCCGCCTGCCGATGGTGCAGATGCCCGACTACGTCCTCGAAGGTGAGCACGGGCCGGTTTCGCTGGCCGAGATCTTCGACGGCACCTCGCAGCTGATCGTCTACAACCACATGTGGTTCCCGGGCGAGAAGTGGCAGTGCCCCGGCTGCACCGGGTTCACCTCGCAGTTCACCCGCCCGGAATTCCTCCGCGACTACGACGCGCGGTTCGTCATCGTCACCCAGGGGCCGATCGACGAGGCCCTGGCCTACAAGCGCCGCGTCGGAAACCGGTTGCCCTGGTACTCCACCGCGAACAGCTCGTTCGGGACCGACGTCGGCGCGCCTCCGGGCGGCGGCTTCGGGCTGAACGTCTTCCTCCGCGACGGCAACACCGTCTACCGAACCTGGCACACCGACGGCCGGGGAATCGAGCAGCTCGCCCACACCTTCGCGCTGGTCGACGCCCTGCCCTACGGCCGCCGGGAGGCCTGGCAGGACTCCCCCGCGGGCTGGCCCAACGACGAGGACCCCGGCACCCGCTGGCCGGCCTCGGCCACGATCGCCGAGCGCTACGGCGACCCGGAGGGCTGAGTCACGCGGCGACCGGCTGCGTCCGGCGTCGCCGCGTCCGGCTCAGCGCCAGCGCGCCCGGCCCGGTGAAGGCCAGCAGCAGGAACGACCAAGCGAACAGCGCGGCCTGCTCGCCCTGGTTCTGCAGGGGCAGCAGGCCGTCGGGCTGGTGCACGACGAAGTAGGCGTAGGCCATCGACCCGGATGCGATCACGGCGGCGGGGCGCTGGAACGCGCCGAACGCGACCAGCAGTCCGCACACCAGCTGGATCACCGCGGCCCACCACGACGGCCACGTCCCGAACGCCACCGCGCCGCCGGGTCCCGGCGCCCCGCCGAAGACGCCGAACAGCGACGCCGCGCCGTGGCTGGCGAACAGGGCCCCGACGACGATCCGGAACGCGCCGAGCGCGTACGGCGCGAGGCTGTCGACTTTCCCGTCAAGACTGGACATCCGTGACTCCCTGGGTGTTGGGGACACCCTCGAGCCTTAAGTTAGGCTACCCTAATGTCAAGGGTGATCATGGTTACTGTCCAGAACCCGAAACGCCGCTGACTGCGAACGGGCGACCGGGTACGAGCCGCTGGCGGCGGAGTGAATCGCCTGGTCAGCGGGACACTCCGGCAAACGCGAATCCCTACCCGGTGTACTCGCGGCCGATGTAGGACTCACCGGCCAGCGTCGGCAGGCGCGTCCAGCCCGCGCGTTCCTGGTGCCGGTGCTCGACGTCGAGCAGGCCGGGCCGGTGCGCGTGCAGCAGCCGGTCGACG
Source organism: Saccharopolyspora mangrovi (assembly GCF_035320975.1). Lineage (NCBI taxonomy): Bacteria > Bacillati > Actinomycetota > Actinomycetes > Pseudonocardiales > Pseudonocardiaceae > Saccharopolyspora > Saccharopolyspora mangrovi. Next base: position 40,101 of record NZ_JAWLNX010000038.1, read on the forward strand.
GTGCCCCACGGTGGCGCTTCCGGGCCGCCCGGCAGCGCCGAGGTCATCCGGACGAAGGTGGCGGTGTGGGTGCTGGTGGCGAAGTTGCCGCCCCAGTCGGTGAACGTGGAGTTCGACAGCACGCCCGGATCGATGTGCTCGGCCGCGCTGACCCGGACCTCCGGCGGCGTGGTCATGCCGCGCGCGACCTCGGCGTGGTCGATGTCGGGCCACAGCATCGCCGAGAGCTGGTCGGCGAAGACGATCCGGCCGTCGGTGGCGGCCGTGACCGGCCGGACCTTCGTCAACCGAGGTTGACCGACCGCCAGCCACGCCCCGTGCTGCTCGGCGACGACCCGCACCGCGCGCACCGGTCGCGGCAGCGCCACCGCGAGCTCCTGCCAGTGCCGGGCGCCCAGCGCCGCGTCGGGGCTCAGCGGGAGATCGACCACGCCGGTGGGCGTGTCGGCCTGCACCACCAGCCGGTGCGAGGTGAGGCCTTCGCCGAGCGCGGGAACGGTGACGTGGGTGCCGTCGCCGGTGGCCGGCACCGGGTACCAGCCGGAGACCAGCCAGCCCCGCCCGGTCGCCCGAGCGGAGTGGCTGTGCCACACCGGACCCGGTGCCGAAGCGGGCACCGGCAGCGGCTGCGCGGTGGTGAAATCACCTCGCACCGCAGCGGGTTCGGCCGGCGCGAGCGATGGAGTGTCGGCATCGGCGAGGACCTGGACGTGGTCGGCGAGCCCGCCGGTGCGCCCCGTGGTGGCGTACTCGAACCCGCCGCTGGCGACCGTCCAGCCCGGCGCCTGCCGCAACGGTGCGTGGGCGAACACCGCGAACATGCCGGTGACCAGCAGCAGCGCGGTGGCGATCAGCACGCCGCGCTCGGGCCGCAACAGCACGCCGGAGTGGCGGCGGCGCTGCCACAGGCCGAACGCGGCGATCCCGCGGCCAGCGCCACCCACAGCTTCGCGTCGCGCAGGAAGAGGTCGCCGACGTGCGGGGCGGTCATGCTCAGCTCGACCTTCGACAGCGACGGGGACATGTGGTCGCCGAACGACTGACCCCGGTCGCTGAACGGCTTCCAGATGTTCGGGCCGGAGAACCCGGCGGCGGCCACCGCAGCAAGGCGGTGGTCAGCAGCACGATCGCCGGAGCCGCGAGCGCGCCGAAGTGCAGCACCCACTTCGTGGGGCTGAACGCCAGGAACACCAGGGCGAGCGCGGTGATCGCGGCGCTGGTGAGCATCAGGCTGCGCACCGTGCCGGGCGCGGTGCGGCGACCGCGGCCCAGCGCCACCAGCAGGCCCACGCCGAGTGTCATCAGCACCGGCAGGCGCAGCGCCCACGGCCCGGCCATCAGGGTGTCGATGTGGCGCCACTCCTCGTACCAGGCGAACGAGCCGTAGTACCAGCGGTGCACCTTCGTCGCCTCGACGACGTCGCCGGACGTGGCGTCGGCGAAAGCCACCGGCACGATGGCGGTTCCGGCCGCTACCAGCGTCAAACCCGCTGCGGAGCGGGATTTCCACGTGCGGTCGCGCAGCCACCGCCACAACCACGGCAGCGCGGGAACGAGCGGCGCCCACGCCACCAGTCCCGACGGCGAGCAGCTCAGGGCCAGCGCCGCGACGAACGTCGTCGCAGCGGCCGCCGGGACGCTCTCGCGGCGGCGGCGACCTCGGCCAGCAGCATCGTCACGGCCGTCAGGCACAGGATCAGTGGTTCCGGGCGCAGCGTCATGCCGTAGGGCAGCCACCAGGCCAGGAACGCCACGGCCAGCGCCCACGGGACCCACCGGTGGCTCGCCGACCGGCCGAGCGTCGTGGCCAGCAGCAACCGCAGCGCCACCCACGTGACGAGACCGTAGGCGAGCGGGAGCAACCGCAGCCACCACAGGTTGAACTCGCCGACGCCGCCCCAGAACTGCATCAGGTACTGGCTGAGCACGAACCGGTTCTCGGTCACGTTGAACATGTAGACGTAGTTGCCGAGGTACCCGGAATCCCAGGCGTTGCGCGACATCAGCACGTCCCAGGCGTCGTCGTACTGCACCGGCCCGAGCAGCACCCACGACGCGGCCACGCTCGCGACCACCGCGTCGGCCCAGCGCGGCCGCGTCCTCAGCAACCGAACACGGCCCCAGATCCGCCACGCCAGCACCGCCGTGCCCGACAGCGCGAGCAGATGTGCCAGCAGCAGCGCGGTTTTCACCCCGGTGGGCTGGGAGTCGTAGCGGTCGTCGGTGTGCAGGCCGACGGCGAGCCCGCCCGCCTGCGGCAGGCCTTCGGCGGCGGTGGTCAGCACCGAGACCTCGGGAACCGGCATGCCCGGGAACACCGCCACCCGGCCGGAATCCCTGCTGATCTCCAGCCCGGCGGCGGTCGCGGCGACGCCGTAGGTGCACGCGCCCGCCGGGACCGGTTCGATGAACACGGCAGCGCCCGCGGCGATCACCGAAACCCGGCCGCCACCTGCGGCGACGGTCAGCCCGCCGCCGGGTGCGCACCGGCCGGGACGGTGCGCAGGACATCACCGGTGCCGACCGCGCGCAGCGCCGCGCACGGGATCGTCGCGGCAGCGACAACGGCCGGGGCGGGCTCAGCGGCAGCACGGTCGAGGTCGGCAACCGGCCCGCCTGCGGCCAGGGCACGACCGGATCCGAGGCCGTGACCGGAGCGAAGGGGATCGCGACGCCCAGCAGTGCGGTGACGGCGGCCAGCACGCAGCACCACCATGCGCGGCGGTGCTGCGCCGACCGGAGCAGCGGGCGGTGCGAAGAAGGGGATTCGCTCAGGTCCACTCGTCGCTGCGCGCGCAATCCGCCGACGAGTCGTGAAACCGAGGACCGATCGATCCCGTCGCCTCCCCCTTCAAGATCGGCGAGCAGCGGGCGGTTCCGCACACTCGAAGGTGTAGTGCAGGTGACGCGGAAGGGTGTCGATGTGTACTCGTGGTCGTTTCGCAGTCACCCCAACCGAAGTTCTCGCCGGACGGAAGGACTCTGGCGTTCACCTCCGACCGCGCCGGCGGCTACCAGGTCTTCGTGATGGACCTGGCCTCCGGGGTCATCAGGCAGATCAGCCGCGACCGGCCGGACGTGGCGATGCCGAGCTGTCGCCGGATGGCAGGGCACTGGTCTACGTCGCCGGCGAAACCGCCATCGAGCGCGTCGAGATCGCATCCGGACAGGTCAGCACGCTGGTCGACGGCGGAGACGAGGTGACGTTGCACGGGCCGAGCCTCGCGGCGGACGGGCGACTGGCCCACGTCCGGCACGTCGGGGCGCGGCGGGACCTCGTCGTCGGCGAGCAGACCCTGACCGAGGGCGAGGACGTGTTCGGGTTCGCTCCTCGCTGGGTCGGGCCCGACGAACTGCTCTACACCGCCGACGGATCGGTGGGCAGGCGCGAGCTGTCCGGGACGCGCCGCGACGTGCCGTTCACCGCCACCGTTCCGGTGGTGGCCCACCGCGACTACCGGCAGCGACGGCCGGGCGCGCGCGGACCGGAGGTCACCGGCATCGCGAGCCCGGTGTGCTCCCGCGACGGCTCGCACGTCGCGTTCCGGGCGTTGAACGCGCTGTGGGTGATGCCGATCGGCGAACCGCCTCGAAAGGTCGTCGCAGAAGGGTACTTCGCCTCCGATCCCGACTTCTCGCCCGACGGCCGCCACCTGATCTACAGCAGCGACCGCGCGGGCACGGCCGACCTCTGGTCGCTCGAGCTGGCCACCGGAGCGCAGCGGCGCATCACCGACGTGCGCGGCGCGGCGATCACCCCGAGGTTCTCCCGCGACGGAAAGCAGGTCGCCTACCAGGACCAGGACGGTGCCACCTGGGTCGCCGCGCTCGCGGGCGGCCCACCGCGCCAGGTGACGCCGCCGATGTTCCAGCCCGGCCGCCCCGACTGGTCCCCGGACGGCAGAACGTTGGTGCTGGCGGCCGTGAAACCCCGCGCGACGCGGTTCCGCGAGGTAACCAGCCAGGTCCTGCGGGTCGACGTGGAAACCGGGGCGCTGCACTACGCGGAGGCGCTGCCGTTGCGGTCGCTGGCCACCCGCGGCGACGACGGCCCGGTGCGGTCCCCCGACGGCGGGCACCTCGCCTTCGTCGTGGAATCCACCGCCTGGATCGTCCCCGTTGACGCCGCAGGGGCGTTCACCGACGCGCCCCGCCAGGTCACCACCGAGCTGACCGACTCGCTGAGCTGGCGCGACGCCGAACACCTGCTGTTCCTCAACGGTGGCGAGCTGCGGTCGGTGCACATCGGCACCGGCGAGGTCACCCCGATCCCGCTGGAGCTGCGGTGGAGTCCGGCCCGGACCAGCCAGAACCAGGTCGTGCGCGCGGGTGCGCTGTGGGACGGGACGTCGCGGGAACTGCGCCGCGACGTCGACATCGTGCTGGCGGGCGAGCGGATCGCCGCGGTGCTCCCGGCCCAGGACGAGCGAGCCCAGCTCGACGCGCGGGAGCTGACCGCGATGCCGGGGCTGATCGACGCCCACGTGCACTGGCACCTGCGCGGCAGGCAGTGGGGTGATCGGCAGGGGCGCGCGTGGCTGGCCTACGGCGTGACCACGACGCGCTCGCCGGGCGATCCTGCGTACCAGATGCAGGAGACGCGGGAGGCGTTGAGCTCAGAAGATCCCGCGTCGGCCCGAGGTACTTCGCCACCGGCGAGGCCATCGACGGCGACCGCATCTACTACAACTTCATGCGCCGCACGCTCAGCGAGCAGCAGCTGCGGCTGGAGATGCAGCGGGCGTCCGCACTGGACTACGACATGGCCAAGACCTACGTGCGCCTTCCCGTGCGGTTGCAGCAGGCCGCCATCGCCCAGGCGCACGCGCAGGGCAGGCCGCTGAGCTCGCACTACGCCTACCCGGCCGCCAACCTAGGCATGGACGGCATGGAGCACACCGGCGCCACCAACCGGCTCGGCTACTCCCGCACCTGCGACGAGCTCGGGCGCTCCTACGACGACGCGGTGGCGTTGTTCACCGCCAGCAGCATGTCCCTCACCCCCACGCTGTTCAGCTCGTCGGGGTTGTACGCCGGTGACCGCTCACTGATCGAGGACCGGCGGACGAAGGTGCTGTTCCCGCCGTGGGAGTATGAGCGGCTGCTCGCCGAGGCCGAGACCGCCGCCGGGCCCGACGGCGAGGTCACCCGCGCGCAGCTGGCCAACCAGGTCGACATGCTGCTGCGCCTCCACCGCGGCGGCGGACTCGTCATCGCCGGAACCGACTCACCGCTGGACAACCTCGCGGTGCCGCTGCACATGAACCTGCGCGCGATGGTCGTAAACGGCTTCACCCCGCACGAGGCGCTCACCACCGCCACCCGCAACCCCGCGCGCTGGCTGGGACTTCCCGGTGAACTCGGCGAGATCCGGCCCGGCGCCTACGCCGACCTCGCCCTGGTCGCCGTGATCCGCTCACCGACATCGCCGCGGCGGCAGCGGTCCGCGTGGTGATCCGGGGCGGAGTCGTGCACACCACCGACTCCCTCCTGGCGCCCTTCGAAAACCCTGCGACGGCAGGCTCGGCGCCCGTCAACCACGCCCACCGGGCCGTTGCCGAGACCGACCCCGCCACTGGTGGCACGAGCCCGAATGGGCCCACCGGGTCTGCTGCGAGCACCCCCGGGTGCGCGCTGAAGCCGCCGGAAACCAGGTGCGGACCGGTGGTGGAACCGGTGGTTCGCGTGGTTAGGCTGTGAAGGTCGAGGTCGACGACGTCGGGAGAGGCGCGTTGGTGTTCCCGGAGCCGGAGCGGACGGGCAGCGAGGTTGATGTGGACCGCCCGAACTCGGCGCGGATGTACGACTACTACCTGGGCGGATCGACGAACTTCGCGGTCGATCGGGAGGCCGCCGAGGCCGGTTTGACGGCGATGCCCTACGCCCGCGACTACGCGGTCGCCAACCGGGCCTTCCTGCGCCGCGCGGTCAGCTACCTGGTGCGGCAGGGCATCGACCAGTTCGTGGACCTGGGTTCGGGCATCCCGACCAAGGGCAACGTGCACGAGATCGCCCACCAGCACAACCCGCAGGCCCGCATCGCCTACGTCGACCACGAGCCGGTCGCCGTCGCCCACGCGCGTGCGCTGCTGGGGGAGAACCCGATGGTCTCCATCGACGAGGCCGACATCCGCGACCCGGAGGCGGTGCTCAGCGCGAACGGCGTCGCCAAGCTCGACTTCGGCCGTCCGGTGGCGGTGCTGGCGGTCGCGATCCTGCCGTTCGTGCCCGACCAGGCCGAGGCCACCGCGCTCACCGCCACCTACCGCGACGCCTGCGCCCCGGGCAGCTACCTGGCCGTCACGCACATCTCCCAGTTCGCCGCCACCGACGAGCAGGTGGCGGCTGCCGAGGAAGTCATGGCCCGCACGCCGACGCCGGTGCGCTGGCGCCCGCCGGAGGAGATCGCCGAGCTGCTCGACGGCTACGAGCTCGTCCCGCCGGGCTTGGTCCCCACGCCCTCCTGGCACCCGGACCAGCAGCCGAGCGCCGACGACATCGCCCGCGCCAACGCCTACGCCGCGGTGGGACACCGGGTTTAACCTGCCACCTCACCTGGGAATCTCCGGGGCAACGGCCTCCGCGCGCGGAGGCGAACCGTGGAGCAGAACAGGGTGATGTAGCCGTGGAGATGGGTTCACTGCAACACGTCTACGAACGGCCCGGCCCCTTCGTCACCGCCTACCTGGACACCTCGGCCGACGCCGAGGACGCCGCCAAGGCGATCGAGCTGCGCTGGCGGGCGGTGCGCGAGCGGTTGCGCGAGCAGGGCGTCGTCGACGCCACGCTCGACGCGATGGAGGCGCACGTGCGCGAGCACCGCGCCCAGGCCGGGCAGCGGGGGCAGGTGCTGGTCGCGCAGGACACCGAGATTGTGCTGCAGGACGAGCTGCCCGAACCGCCCACCGACCTGCCCGCCGAGGACCAGGCCAGCGTGGGCCCGGTCCCGCACCTGATGCCCTACCTGCGCCGATGCATGTCCAAGGTGCCGTTCTTGATTGCCGACGTCGAGCACACCGGCGCGGACCTGACCCTGGTGCGCAGCCCGGGCGAGATCGACGAGATCCGCATCGACGGCGAGCAGCACCCGGTGCACAAGACGCACGCGGGCAACGAGGAGAACCACCAGCGCTTCCACATGGCCGTCGAGGAGCGCTGGAAGCGCAACGCCGAGGCGACCGCCGGTGAGATCACCGAGCGCGCCCGCAAGATCGGCGCCCAGGCGATCGTGCTGACCGGCGAGGACCAGCAGCGCGCGCTGGTGCACGAACTGCTGGGCGACGCCCAGGACCTGGTGATCGAACCGGACTCCCGCCGGCTCCCAGTGGAGCAGCTGCGGCAGGAGGTCACGCGCAGGGTGCACGACGCGCAGATCTCCGACGTGGTGGAGGAGTTCCGGCGCGAGGCCGGCCGCGGCGAACGCGCGGTGGAGGGCTGGCAGGACACCGTTGAGGCCCTGCGCCGAGGCCAGGTCCGCACCCTGCTGTGGACGGCCGACGACCACGCGGGCGACCTGCACGTCGGGTCCGGTCCCACGGAACTCGCCGCCGACGAGCGCAGCCTGAAGGACTCCGGCGGCGAGATCGTGGGCGACGCACCCGCCAGCGCCGCCGTCGTGCGCGCCCTGGCCGGTACCGATGCGGGCCTGGTGATCACCGAGCCTGACACCATCGACCTCACCGGCGGCATCGGCGCGGTCCTGCGGTACCGGGCCGCGTGATGCGCGCCGACCGCGCGGTGGCCTCGTTCGACTCGGCCACCGGCATGTTGCGCGCCCTGTCGAGCTGCCTGGCCGGGCGCGACGCGCCCGCGCTGGGCGCGGCTCCGCGCGCCGCGGTGCCGGTGCTCTCGGCGCTGCTCGGCGGGGTGAACCGGCTGCCCGCACCGCTGGCCGACCGCGTGTACGCGGCCAGCGGTGTCGGCGAGGCCGTGCCACCGGATCGCCTCGCCGACATCGACGCCGACGACCTCGCCGAATGGATCGTCGAGCACTACCCGCGCCGCCGATACCCGGTGGTGTTCGTGGGTTCCTCCAACGGGGCGCTCATCCACCTGGCTGCTGCGCTGGACGCGCCGTGGCTGCCGCAAACGCTGCTCATCCCGGTCCGCCGCAGCGGCGTGGACCGCGACGACCCGGCCTCCGAGCTGGAGGCCGGGCGGGCACCGGGCCGCGAACTGCTGCGCACCAATCCCGAACTCGTGCTGCACCACATGCACGACCCGAACCAAGACCGGCTGATGATCGCCGGGATGTCGTACTTCCGCGTGAAGTGGCGGCGGCTTCCGATGGCCTACCGCCGGTTCATCCGCGAGCACCTCGCCCCGGACGGCGTGGTGGTCACCGCCGAGTGCGGGCTGGACTGGCCGGTCACCAGGGTCGACGACCGGCACGTGTTCCAGTTCGGCGCGCTCGGCGGCGCCGACGAGCAGGAGTACTTCACCGGCGGCCCGCGCGTGCGGGAGTTCCTGCGCCGCTACGGTTCCGAGCACGGCTGCTGGAACCCGCCGCGACCGGACGAGCGCAGACCCGAGGCGGAGTGGGGTTTCGAACCGCAGCTCCTCGACGACCTGGACGCCTTGGGCTTTCCGCTGCGCAGGCTGCAGTTCAGCCATCCCGAGGACTTGAGCCCGGCGGTCGCGGGCCTGCACCGCAGCTGGTACGCGGCGCACGAGCTGCCCACCGACCGGCTGCTGGTGGAGACGTTCCTGCTGCTGGAACCGCACTGGGCGTTGCGCACCGGGTCCGTCCCGTTCTGGTTGACCTTCAACGCGGGCCGTTCCCCCGAGACCCTGCGGGAACACCTGGACGCGGTCGGCTACGAGGAGATCCGGATGTTGCTGTTCTCGCACGGCACCGAGTCGATCGGTCTCGCCCCGATCGAGACCTGGCAGCACCTCGTCGGCCGCGCCCGGCGCTCCGGAACCCTGCTGGGCGCTGACCCGAAGGCCTACCCGAGGGACTTCGCGGGCCTGGTCCGCGCGCACCGCGAACTCACCCGAGTGCCCACGCGCAGCGCACCGCCGACGATGTCGTTCCGCGAAGCGGAATCAGTGCTCCGGGGTCCGAACGTGCGCCTGTGAGCATGCATGGCGCGCGTGGCGAGCGGGTAGGCGGAGGGGAGCCCCGATTCGGGATTGGAGGACACCTGGTGGCGAACGCGAACCTCAAGGCGCTGAGCGACCTCGGTGTGTCGATCTGGCTGGACGACCTGTCCCGCAGCCGGATCAAGTCCGGACGCTTCGACGAGCTGATCAGGGACTACGAGCTCGTCGGCGCGACCAGCAACCCGACGATCTTCGCCAACGCGCTGGCGAAGGAACCCGAGTACGACCAGCAGGTCGACGAACTCGCCAAGGCGGGCACGAGCACCGATCACGCGGTGCGCACCATCACCAACGACGACGTCCGCGACGCCGCGGACCTCTTCCGCGAGGTCCACCAGCGGACCGGCGGGAAGGACGGCCGGGTGTCGCTGGAGGTCGACCCGCGGCTCGCCTACGACACGGACAAGACGGTGGCTGAGGCGATCGATCTGTGGAAGGCCGTGGACCGGCCGAACCTGATGGTCAAGATCCCGGCCACGCTGGCGGGCCTGCCGGCGATCACGAAGGTGATCGGCGAGGGCATCAGCGTCAACGTGACCCTGA
>NZ_JAWLNX010000039.1:0-45349 GCF_035320975.1 Saccharopolyspora mangrovi
GAGTCCCAGCAGGTCTTCGACGACCTCGCCGCCGCGGGCATCGACCTCGACGACGTGTTCAAGGCGCTGGAGACCGAGGGCGTCGACAAGTTCGAGAAGTCCTGGACCGAACTCCTCGACACCGTCGGACAACGGCTCGCGTAGTCCACAGAGGAGGATGAGATGTCTGATCCGGTGGATGCTTCCACGCCCACACCGGACGAGACCGGGCCCGACCCGCAGGACCCGGAGGACCCGGCCAACCTGCAGTCGGCCGAAGACCTCGACGAGGACGAGCTCGGCACCGATCCGCTGGAGCGCGGGGTCGAACCACCGGAGGGCTGGTCGCGCACGGCCGAGGAGCGGCCCACCCCGCGCGAGCAGCGGGAGGGCCGCAGCCTCGACGACCGCATCGCCGAGGAGCGCCCGGAAACCGACTAGATGTCGGTGGCGCGTGGATGATGGGTGAGGTGACCGAGCTGGACCAGGGGGAGTGGCGGTTCGTCGAGGGCGGACAACTGGTGCCCGACGCCGTCGTCTCCGCGGTCGGCTACACCTCGCTCCTCGACCAGCCCGCCTTGCACCGCGGGCTCCCCTCACCGGCGTTGACGCTGGTGCTGACCTTCGACGAGCCGGTGATCTCCGGGTTCGAGCGCTCCGGGCAGGACGCCGACAGCACCCACCTGGTGCTGGGCGGACTGCACACCAGACCCGCCTACATCACCCAGCCGCGGGTGCAGAGCGGCATCCAGCTCGCCGTCCGGCCCCTGGCGCTGCGGCGACTGTTCGGCGTTCCCGCCGGTGAGCTGCGGGAACAGGCCGTTGACGCGCGCGAGGTGCTCGGCAGCGGTGCCGAGGACCTGCGCCAGCGGCTCGCCGAGCTGACCAGCTGGCCGGAGCGCTTCGCCGCCCTGGCCACCTACCTGCGCGCGAACGCCGCCGAGGCGAGCCCGGAGCCGCGCCCGGAGGTGGTCGAGGCGTGGAAGTGGATCGCCTGGCATCGCGGCACCGGCTCGATGAGCGCCCTGGCCCGCCACGTCCACCTCGGCGAACGCCAGCTGAACTCGGTGTTCAAAGCGGAGCTCGGGATCTCCCCGAAGGCGGCGTCGCGGCTGATGCGCTTCGAGCACGCCCGCCAGCGCATCGCCCGGGCCGTCCGCGAGCGGACCCCGCTGGACCTGGCGGCCGTGGCGCACTCCTGCGGCTACTACGACCACTCGCACCTCGTCCGCGACTTCCAGCAGTACGCCGGGTGCAGCCCGAGTCGCTGGATCGGGCACGAGCTCCGAAACATCCAAGCGGGCGCCGGTCAACCGGCGGAAGAATTCGCGGTATGACCACAGCGAACACCAAGCCCGCACCCACCGTGTGGCCCACGCTCCAAGCCCACGACGCACCCGCGCTCATCAATTTCCTCGTCAACAAGCTCGGTTTCATCAAAACCGCGGCCTACACCGACGGGGACGTCGTCGCTCACGCCCAGCTGGACTGGCCCGAGGGCGGCGGCATCATGCTCGGTTCCTACAGGCCCGGCCAGGAATGGTCCCGCGAACCCGGCACCGGCGGCATGTACGTGGTGACCGAGGACCCGGACGCCCTCTACGAACGAGTCCGCGCGGCAGGCGCGGAGATCTTCCGGGAGATCGCCGACCAGGAGTACGGCAACCGCGAGTTCGGCGTCCGCGACCCGGAGGGAAATCTCTGGTCGTTCGGCTACTACCAGGGCGAACCTCGCCCGTGAGACCGGTTCATTCGCCCTTGAGGCGGGAGTTGCACTCCCCGCAGGTGGGGAAGTAGATCCAGTCGAGCTCGCTGGGCTGGGCCATGCCGACGAATTCGCCGCACACCGTCTCGGCGGAGGCCAGCCCATCCCAGCGAGCACCCCGGAACGCGTGCCGCACGCCGCCCGGTAGGTTCTCGTTCGGTATCGGCAACCAGAAGTGGCGCTGCGCCTGCTCGGTCTGCTGCATCCCCTGCTCGGCGATGATGCGCCGCAACTCTGGTGCGTCATCGGTGAAGCCGCGCTCCACCGGCAGGTCGGTGGACGTGGAGTGTTGCGTGACCAGCTTCAGCATCTTCGCACGATGGCTGCCCGGCCCAACATCACCGTGCAGGTCCTACCGTTCGACGTGGGAGAGCACGTCGCGCTCGGATCGTCCTGGACGCTGTTGCATCTGGATGAGCCATCGGCGACGTTCGTTTACACCGAAGCGCTCACCAGTGGGGATTACCTCGACAAACCGCCCACACGGACCGCTACGTGAAGGCGTTCGATACCCTGCGGATGGTCGCAGCACCTGACCGGGTGACGGTCAAGATGCTGGATCGGAGGATCAAGGAACTGACCTAGTGGAGTGGTGACCATGCCCCCGTCTCAATCCGTCAGGGGCTGGCGGAAGGCGAGCCGCAGCCAGGGGGCGCAGAACTGCGTGGAGGTCGGCCGCACGTCTGATGCCGGAGCGGCAGTGCGTGACACCAAGAACCGCGCCGCTGGCCACTTCACCGCCACTGCTCCGCAATGGCAGAACTTCATCACGGCTCTGAAGATCGGCCGTTTCGACCGCTAAGTCAGCATGCGGTAACGCTGTCGTTCGTCGTTCCAGCGATCCACACCCCGCCCTGGACTTCAGGGAGTAGGGCGGATTGTGTTATCTGGTAGTCCTTTTTGGCGGAGAGATGGCCAGGTGCGCCCGCTACGTCACCGCTTTCGATAGCCTGCGGATGGTCGCCGCATCCGACCGGGCGACCGTGAAGATGCTGGACCGCAGGATCAAGGAGCTGACCTAACGGAGTGATGATCATGCCCCCGACCTCGCCCACCGCCAACTGGCGCAAGTCGAGCTTCAGTCAGGGGGCTGAGAACTGCGTGGAGGTCGGCCGGACCGCCGACTCCGGAGCAGCCGTGCGCGACACCAAGAACCCCGCCGCCGGCCACTTCATCACCACGAGCCCGCAGTGGCAGGACTTCATCGCCGCCCTCAAGTCCGGTCGCTTCGACCGCTGACTCCTCGCCCACGAGAAACGCCCCGCTTCGACGGGGCGTTTCTCATGCGCGGACCACCTCGACGAGCACCCACGACAGCGGCCTTCCGAGGTCGGGATTCGAATTTCGCGCGAAATTCGAGTGGGAACTTCGGCGCGCGGAGTGAGCGGGCCAGTCGGAAGGGCCGGATCAGGGTCGGTGTTGCCGGGTCTGCTCGTGCGGGGTGAGGTGGAGGACCGTGCCTTCTCCGTTGGCGGCGAGGAGGAGGGTGCCGTCGGGGGTGGTGGTCAGTCCGGCGAACGCCCGGGGTCGTGCCGGCGGGAAGAGGGTGGGGATCGGGTCCTCGCGCTGGATGCCCGGGGGCAGGCCGACCGGGAGGGATTCGGCTTCGGTTCGGGTTTCCCCGGTTGTCGGGGAGACCGCGAGGAGTCGTTTGGTGCCGACTTCCACGACGTAGAGGGTGTCCTCGTGGACGGTGACGCCTTGCGGCTGGTCCAGGCCCTCCACGACGGTCACGACCGAACCGTCCTCGACGCGGACGACCGCGCCGAGGGAGTCGTCCGAGGCGAAGAGGCGTCCTTCGGCGTCGAGGGCGACGTCCACCGGGTGCGGGAGCTCGGCGATCATGCTTACCGCATCGGCGTCGTCGATGTGGATGACCCGGCCGGCGCCGGTTTCGGCGACCAGCAGGCCGGTGCCGGTGACCGCGATGCCGGTCGGTTCGGCGAGACCCTTCGCCCGCAGCCGGACCTCGCAGGTCGCGGGGTCGAAGCTCCGGACGTCACCGTGCGCTGAGGTGATGTGCACCAGCCCGCCACCTGCGGCCACGCCGTGGCTGGCGCCGCCCGCGACCGGCTGGATCAGGTCCCCGGTGACCAGGTCCCCGTCGGCCAGCCGGAAGTGATCGCCCGCGTAGACCCGGCCCGCCTCGTCGGCGGTCACGCCGAACGGGCCGTTGAGGCCGCGACCCACGACCGTGCGAGTGCCGAGCGCTTCGACCTCGGTGACCCCGCCGCTGCCGTAACTGGACACCAGCATCCGGTTCTCCCGGTCGAACGCAGCGTTGTCCATCCCGGCGACACCGGTTTCGACGATGCTGCGGCGACCGGTGTCCGGGTCGATGCGGGTCACGATGCCTTCGACGCCCCGAGAGAGCACCACCAGCGCGCCGTCGTGGTCGAAGCGCACCGCGACCGGCTCGTGCACGTCCTCGGCGACCTCCTGCGGATCGCCGCCGTCGGGGGAGACCCGCCAGACCTGCCCGGTCATCATGTGCGGGTAGTACAGGGCCCCGTCCGGCCCCTGCTGCATCGCGTTGCCCATCGCCAGCCCCTCGGCCAGCACGACCAGTTCACCTGTGCCGGGCATCAGCTCGACGACGCGGCCCCCGGGGCGCATCTCGTTGACGAACAGCCGGTTCCCGACGCAGGTGATCCCGTTGGGCACCCGAACTTCCTCGGAGAGCAGCGTGAACTCGCCGTCGGGGGAGCGGCGCCACACCCGCTGCGGGGTGATGTCGGCGACGTACATCGACCCGTCAGCGCCGAAGGCCAGGTCATCCGGTGCTTGGACCGGTCCGTCGGCGGGAACGACGATCTCCACCGCGCCCGTGGTGACGTCGACGGCGCTGATCTGCCCGGCCAGGAATTGCGCGACGTAGAGCCGCCCGTCCGGGCCGAAGGCGATGCCGTTGGAACCCCGCAGCGGGCTCGGCTCGTTGAGCCGGCTCATCCGCCACCGGTCGCTGCGGGGCCTGCCGAAGTTGCTGAAACGCGTGCCCGGCACCTGCACTCCCTTGTTTAAGTCGTGTGACTTAAACAAGGTATCGCACGGGACTCAGGACGGGATCGCGCCGCGTTGCTTGACCCGGACCGCGGTCTGCTGGACCGCTTCGACCAAGCGCGCGGTCTCGCGGGCGCCGCGCAGCCACGACCGCTCGATCTCCGCGCGGCGTCCGTCTCGGACGGCGGCGGCGAAGGAGGCCAGCGAGTCGCGGAACTGGTGCGAGGCGTCGAGGGTGAACTCCTCGGCGTGGTCCTGCTCGTCCAGCCGCAGCTGCGGGCGGTGCTCGGCGGGCGGGGTGAACGCGCGCTCCAAGCTCAGGTGCGCGGCATCGCCCCACAGCGCGTAGCGGGAGCGGTAGCTGTGCTGGAACCCGAACTCCAGGTCGGCGAACACGCCGTTCTCCGACACCAGCAACGCGTGCCCGGCCACGTCCACGCCCGTTCCCGAGTCCACCCGCAGCGTCGCCCCGGCCACCGTCAGGCCCTCGCCGAGCATCAGCTGCGCGGCCCGGATCGGGTACACCCCGACGTCGAGCAGGCACCCGGCACCCAGCGCGGGGTCGTAGCGGATGTCGCCCGCCCGGGGCGGCGGCACGCCGAACGCCGAGCTGAACGTGCGCAGCCGGCCCAGCCGCCCGCGCTCGACCAGCTCGCGCACCACCTCGTGCTGCGGGTGGTGCAGGAACGCGAAGTTCTCCCGCAGCACCAACTCGCGCTCGGCGGCCAGCGCGACCAGCTCACCGGTCTGCTCGGCCGACACGGTCATCGGCTTCTCGCACAGCACGTGCTTTCCCGCCTGCAGCGCGCGTTTCGCCCACTCGAAGTGCAGCGAGTTCGGCAGCGACAGGTAGACCGCGTCCACGTCCGGCGACTCGACCAACTGCTGGTAGCTCATCGCGGTCCCGCCGTGCTCGGCGGCGAACCTTTCGGCCGTGGCCGTCGACCGGCTGGCGAACCCGGCGACCACGGACCCGTCGATCTGGTGCAGCGCCGGCAGCGCCCGCCGCTCGGCGATGGCGGAGCAGCCGAGCACGCCCCATCGCACTCTCAATGCCTCCATTGCCCGAAGCCTAGGGGAATCGGGTGAAGCCGCGCGGGAGGCTCACGAAGTTCGGCCGCGCCGGGCGAGCAGGACGGCGAAGGCCGGAACGCCGACCAGGGCGGTCATCACGCCCACCGGAACCTCCTGCGGCGCGGCCACGGTGGTCGCCAGGACGTCCACCCACACCAGCAGGATCGCGCCCAGCACGGCCGTGACCGGCAGCAGCGCGCGATGACGCGGCCCCACCAGCAGCTTGGCCGCCTGCGGCAGGACCAGGCCGACGAAACCGATCGCACCGGCCGAGGCCACCAGGGTGGCGGCCAGCAGCGCGGTGGCCACCAGCAGCACGATCCGCAGCCGCCCGACGTGGACACCCAGCGCCGCGGCCGTTTCCTGGCCCAGCGCGAAGGCGTCCAGCGCACCGGCGCGCGCCAGGCACAGCAGCAGGCAGACCGCGCACACCGCGCCCGAGACCGCCACGTCGTTCCACCGCGCACCCGACAGCGAGCCGAGCAGCCAGAACAGCACGCCCCGGGTCTGCTCGGCATCGGCCGAGGTGATCATCACGAACGACGTCAGCGCCGAGAACAGCTGCGTGCCCGCCACTCCGGCCAGCACCAGGTGCGTGGTGGTCCCGCCCGCCAGCGCGCCCAGCGTCATCACCAGCGCGAAGGCCACCAGCGCCCCGGCGAACGCACCGGCGGTCAGGCCGAGCGCACCGGCTCCGAGCCCGAGGATCACCACCAGCACCGCACCGGTCGAGGCGCCGGCCGACACGCCCAGCAGGAACGGATCGGCGAGCGGGTTGCGCAGCAACGACTGCAGCACCGCGCCGCACATCCCCAGCCCCGCACCGCAGATCGCCGCGAGCGCCGCGCGCGGCAATCGCAGCTGCCACACGATCCCCTGGCCGATCGTCGACACGTCGGTCTCGCCGAGCCCGAGCCGCGCGCCCACCACTCCGGCGACGTCGGCGACCGACAGCGGAGCCGGGCCGAGGGTGACGGCCACGGCCATCGACAGCAGCAGCGCCGGGATCCCTGCCAGCACGATCAGCGGGGCCGGCAGGCGACCGGTCCTCACCTGCGCTCCAGCTCGGCGAGCCGGTCGGCCAGCCGCTCGATGCCGGTGATGGTGCGCAGGCTGACGTTCATCTCGGTGCCGGTCATGCTCATCCACCGGCCCACGCGCACGGCGGGAAGCTGCGACATCGCGGGGTCGGTGCGCAGGAACTGCTGCTTGGCCGCGAGGGAATCGCCCTCGCCGTCGCGGGTCAGGTCGCCGAGCACCAGCAGGTCCGGGTCGCGGGCGAGCACGTCCTCCCACGAGACCTGCGGCCACATCGACCGCACGTCGTCGTAGGCGTTGCGCACCCCCAGCGCGCGGGTCATGATCGCCGGCGACCCGGTGGACCCGGCCATGTAGGGCGATTCGGTGCGCGCGAACCAGAACAGCACCGAGGTGTCCTTGATGGACGGTGCCTTGCGCTGGGCGGCGGCGACCCGCTGCTGCAGCTGCGCGACCAGCGCTTCACCGCGCTCTTCGACGTCGAAGAGCGTCGCGATCTCGCGCACCTCGCGGTAGATGTCGTCGAGCTCGACCGGATCGCCCAAAGGCGCTTCCTCCGGCAGGCAGTTGGACGGGGAGAGGTAGGTCGGCACGCCGAGCTCGGCGAAGCGCTCCCGCGCGGCCACGCCCTCGTCGGTGAACACCGCCCGGTAGGCGCCCAGCACCACGTCCGGTTCGGTGGCCAGCACCGATTCGAACGACGGGTTCTTGTCGGAGAGCTTGGGCACCCTCGCGTTTTCGGCGGCCAGCGCCGGGTCGACCGGATCGGTCCAGGTCGCGGTGCCCACCATCCGGTCGGCCAGTCCCAGCGACAGCATGATCTCGGTGGTCGACTGGTTCAGGCTCACCGCCCGCTCGGGCGGCTCGGACACCGAGACCTGCCCGTCGCAGTTGGGGAACGACACCCGAGGGGGAGCGGACTCCGTGGCAGGTGCGGAGCAGGCGGCGAGTGCGGTGGCGCAGAGCAGCATCAGGCCCGTGCGCGTCCAGCGTAAGAACACGTCGTGCGGAAATCCTCACCCCAGGCCCATGCGCGAGACCTGGTCGGCCGAATTCCCGGAACCGGGTGCGGAACCGGGGAGCCGGCAGGTCTTCGGGCTCGGGCCCCACCGGGCGAACCGCCTTCCCGGATCGAGTGCGATCCAGTGGCTCGGGCTCGCCCGTCACCCCTACCGCTGCGCGTCAGCTCCGGCTTCCGACCGGATTCCCATCGGCCACACGTGGCACGACCGGCTCGCGACCGAGTCTAACCGGCAGGGGTGCGGTCGATCCGGCGGCCGTTGCGCCAGATCACATCGATGTCCCGGACCGCCCGCACATCGCGGGTGGCGTCGCCGTTGACCAGCAGCAGGTCCGCGCGCCTGCCGGGCTCGAGCACACCTCGATCGGTCAGGCCGAAGCGCTCGGCCGGTGCGCCGGTGGCCGCGCGCAGGGCGGCGACCGGAGGCAGGCCCGCCTCGGCGAGCAGGCCGATCTCGGAGAGCAGGCTCGCACCCCGCGCCACACCGGGATTGCCGAGGTCGGTGCCCGCCAGGATCGTCACGCCCGCCCGGTGCAGGGCGCCGACGTTGGCCGCGGCGGCGCGGTGGGCATGCAGGTGATTCCGTCGACCCGCAGCCCGTCTCGCTGCTCCTGCGAGAGGTGCGGCGCGATCAACGGGTCGTTGAGCACCCGCCCGGCTTCACCCGCGCAGCCGATGCCGTTGAACACGCTCAGCGTGGCGGTGACGAAGGCGCCGCTGCGCGCGGCGATGTCGAGGGTCTGCTCGCTGATCGGGTCGCCGGGAACGTGGGCCAGGCCGTCGGCTCCGGCGGCCAGCGCGGCCCCGGCGTCGCGCCGCGTGGTGGTGTGCACGACGCAGCGCGCACCCCGCCGGTGCGCGGCCTCCACGGCCAGCGCGACCTGCTCTCGGGTGAGCGTGGGCATCCGCTCGTCGCCGTAGAGGCTGCCGTCCTCGCGGATCACCTTGATGTAGTCCGAGCCCTCGGCCAGCCGGTCGGCGACGAACGCGTCGATCTCGGCCCGACCGGCGCCGGGTGAGACCGTCGGGATCGGGCCGAACTGGGTGCCGCGCCCGTCCGGGACGGTGAGCAGCGTGCCCGCCGTCCACAGGTCCGACAGCGGGTTCGGCGCGGTCGACTCGGGCAGCCCCTTGTAGGGGCCGAGCTGGTCCAGGAACCCGAACATGTCCAGTTCGGTGTTCGCCCACCCCAGTCGTGCGCTGCTTCGACCAGGAAACCACCGCGGTCAAGACCGCGCGTCGGAATCCACTGTGGACTACTGGTGGGTGCCGCCGTCGATGCGGATCTCGGTTCCGGTGATGAAGGCGCCGTCGTCGGAGGCCAGCATCGCGATCACGCCGGCCACGTGCTCGGGCGGGGCGAAGCCGCTGCCCAGCGCGGGGGAGAGCTTGGTGAACAAGTCCCAGTCGGTGTCGGCGGGCAGCTTGTCGGCGGTGGTCTCGGTGATGCCGCTGCGAATCCCGCCCGGCACCAGGGAAACCGCGCGCAGCCCCTGCTTGGCGTACTCGAGGGCGATGCTGTGGGTGAACGACTGGATGCCGCCCTTGCTGGCCGCGTACGCCGCCATGTAGGGGTGGGCGAAGTTCGCCGAGGTCGAGCTGAAGTTGATCACCACGCCGCCGCCGGTCTCCAGCAGTGCCGGTAACGCGGCGCGGGTGACCAGGAACGTGCCGGTGAGGTTGACCGCGAGGATCCGGTTCCACAGCTCCAGCGAGCACTCGTGGGTGCGCGTGGCCTGCAGCGTTCCGGCCGCGTTGACCAGCACGTCCAGCCCGCCCAGCTGCTCGGCGGCGGCCGGGACGGTGGCGTCGACGGCGTCCTCGTCGGAGATGTCCAGCGGCAGGGTCCCCAGCCGGTCGCAGGTGCCGGCCTCGGCGGCGCGCCGCGCGGTCTCCTTGAGCCCGGTCTCGTCGACGTCGGTGGTCAGCACCCGAGCGCCCTCGTCGAGCAGGCGCAGCACGCCCGCCTGGCCGATGCCCGAAGCGCCGCCCGTGACGAGCACGCGCTTGCCGTTGAGCCTGTCCATCTCGCGTCCCTCCGCACGTCCCCCGACCGTCGTCAGGCTCAACGCGCGAGCCGTCCGGAAGTTGCTCACCTGCGATCGTCCGCAGAGGACCCGTGTGACGAACGTCGGTGACGCTGGGTGGCTCCGGGGCTGGACTCCGCACGGAGCGTTAGTTAGGTTAGCCGCACTTAACTTGCAGTGAGGTGTGGAAATGCGCTGGATGCGGACCCTGGGGCTGATCATGGTGGCCCTGCTGGGAATCGCCCTGACCGGTTGCGGCGCAACCGGTCCCGAGCAGGATCAGCCGGCCGCCGGGTCGGCCGACGGGCAGTTCCCGGTGACCATCAAGACCGCGTTCGGTGACGTCACCGTTCCCGAGCGTCCCCAGCGGGTCGTCGCGCTCGGGTGGGGCGACGCCGAGACGGCGCTGAGCCTCGGCGTGCAGCCCGTCGGTGCCGCCGACTGGCTTCCGGTCGGCGGCGACGGCGTCCCAACGTGGATCCCCGCCGACAAGCGCTACACCACGCCGCCGAAGATGCTCGGCACGATGGAGGTCGACATGGAGGCCGTCGCGGCGCTCCAGCCCGACCTCATCCTCGACACCCGCGCCAGCGGCGACAAGGAGCGCTACAACCTCCTCAACCGCCTCGGCGTGCCGGTGGTGAGCATCCCGCCGGGCGGCGAGTCCTACCTGACCACCTGGGACCAGCAGCTGGAGATGGTCGGCAAGGCGCTGGGCAAGTCCGCCGAGGCCGCCGAGCAGAAGGCCGGCCTGGAGGCCAAGTTCCAGCAGGCCGCCGCCGCGCACACGCAGTTCGCCGGCAAGAGCGTGGCCGTCGGCGCGAAGATGGTCGGCTCTTACGGCGCCTACGTCAACGGCGGTGCCCGCCTGGAGTTCATGGAGCGACTGGGCTTCCGCCAATCGCCGGCCGTGCAGGCGATGGCCGGGAACAACTTCTTCGTCAGCGTCTCCCCGGAGCGCATGGACCTGTTCAACGCCGACCTGACCGTGATGTTCCCGATCGGGCTGGCCGCCACCGAGATCGACGGGGACCGGATGTTCCAGTCGCTGCCCTCGGTCCGCGAAGGCCGCGCCGTGGTGCTGCACGACGAGCAAGCCGTGCAGGCCTTCTCGGCGGGGACCGCCGCGGGCATGTCCTACGCGGTGGATAAGGTCGTGCCGTTGATCGAGCAGGCGCAGGCGGGCTGAGGCCCGCAGGCACCGCAACCCCTGGTCAGGAGAACGACGCGTGCCCTCGTGGGACCCGAGTGAGGCCGAGCAGGTCACCTCAGCAGCGCAACTCCGCGAGGTCGTCGAGCCGCCGCACCCGGAGATCGCCGAGAAGGTGGTCTCCGGGATCGACGCCGTCAGCCGCCGCTTCATCGAGCGGTCGCGGCTGTTCTTCGTGGCCACCACCGGCGCCGACGGGATGATCGACGTCTCGCCTCGCGGCGACACCGCCCGCAGCGTCGTGGTCTTCGACGACGGCAAGACCCTCGCCTACGCCGAGCGGCCCGGCAACCGGCGGATGGACGGGCTGCACAACGTGCTGGTCAACCCGCAGTTGGGGATGCTGTTCCTGATCCCCGGTGTCAACCACGTGCTCCGGGTCAACGGTGCGGCGACCATCGTGCGATCCGCGCCGTTCATGGCCGACCTGGCGCTCAAGGGCGTGCCTCCGGCGCTGGCGGTGGTGGTTCGCGTCGAGGAGCTGTTCGTGCACTGCGGGCGGGCGCTGCTCAAGTCCGGCGTCTGGCGGCCGCAGACCTGGCCGGAGGGCGAACAGCCCGGCATCAGCGCGCTCTTCGAGTCCCAGCAGTCGCTCAAGGCGTGACCCGCCTGGTCGGAACCATCGGAACGGCCAGCAGCGCGCAGCACCCGGCCACCGCGAAGGCGACCGGGTAGCCGGCCGCCGCGATGAGCGCGCCCATGACGGGCGGCACCACCGTCGCGGTCAGCGACTGGCCGGTGTTCTGCGCGCCCATCGCCCGGCCGCTCCAGTGCGGCCCGGCGATCTCGGCGACCGCGGTGAACGCCAGGTCGTTGTGGGCCACCGCCACGATCGAGGCGACGATCATGAACGTCAGCGCCAGGGGAGTGCCGGAGAACGCGGCGAGTCCGCCCATCGCGATCGCCGAACCGAAGGCGAAGTAGCGGATCGGGCGCAACCGGCTGCCGATCCGGTCCGACCAGATGCCCGCTCCGACCCTGTTCAGGGCGCTGAACAGCTGCGTGGTCCCGACCAGGGCGCTGGCCGCCGCCGTGCTCCAGTGCTGCGTGGCGATCAACCAGACCAGCATGTAGGTCCAGGCCGTTTGCTGCGGCACGGTCAGCGCGATCGAGACGCCGTGGATGCGCAGCAGACGCCGATCACCGCGATAGGGGTTGCTGCTGTGGCCGTTGCGGCGGGACTCGGCCACCGACGGCCTCGGCGCATCGACGATCACCACCGCCACCAGCACCGCCGCCACCGCGCACACGCCCGCCACGGTCAGCATCGTGACGGTCAGGCCCTGCGCCTCGACGAGATTGGGCACCAGCACCGCCGTCAGGCCCACGCCGAGCGGCTGCGCGGTCTGCCTGATCCCCATCGCCATGCCGCGCCGTCGCGGCGGGAACGAGCCCGAGACCACCCGGCCGCTGGCCGAGTTCGAGCTGGCACCGGCCGCGCCGCCGAGGAACAGCAGCACCGCCAGCAGCACCAGCGATCCGGCCAGCGCCGCCGCGGCGGCGCTGAGGGCGAGCATGCTCAGGCCGATCAGCAGCGAGACGCGCTCACCGATCCGGTCGACGATCGCGCCCCAGATGATCAGCGTGCACATCGTGCCCGCCAGCGGTGCTGCGGCGATCAGGCCCGCCCGCGACAACGACAGCCCGCGCTCGAAGTGCAGGTTCGGGATCAGCGCGGGCGCGGCGTTGGTGAACACCGTCGCCGCCAGCTGCGCGAACATCGAGATCGCCAGCATCAGCCAGCGGTTCGGCGCCCGCGTGATCGGCGAAGCGGTCATGTCCCCGGACAGTAGGCCATTAGCCACGGCAACCATCCGGGTCGAGGGGGTGCGCTGGAGCACACCCCCTCGCCCCGGTCAGTCCACGGCCATCTCGCCGAGCTCCGACCAGTCGTCCTGGTCGAGCTTGGCGTTGATGATGCGCGGGGTCTCCGCCAAGTAGGGCGGAAGCTCCTCGCGGGCGTCGTGGAAGTGCTGCGAGGTCACGTGGTCCGAGCCCGCTTCGTCGTCGCGGAAGGCCTCGACCAGCACGTACTCGGTCGGGTCGGCGAGGCTGCGGGACCAGTCGAACCACAGGCAGCCCGGCTCCGCGCGGGTGGCCTCGGTGAACGACCAGGAGATCTCCGGCCAGTCCTCGGCGTGCTCGGGCTTGATCCGCCACTTCGCGGTGATGAAGATCATCAGCGTTCCTCCTGGTCAGGGGGTCAGGATCGCGCGGCCCCGGATGCGGCCGGCGTCGAGGTCGTCGAGGGCGTCCTGGAAGCGCTCCAGCGGGTACTTGCTGGTGTGCAGCCGGACATCACCCCGGGCGGCCAGCACCATCAGCTCGCACAGGTCGTTGTAGGAACCCACCAGGTTGCCGATGAAGTTGATCTCCGTGGAGATGATGTCGATCGTCGGCACGTCGATGTTCTCGCCGTAGCCGACCACGTGGTAATCCCCGGCGCGGCGCAGCATCCGCACACCGTCGGAGGTCGCCCCGCCTTCGCCGACGAAGTCGATGACCGCCTCGGCGCCGTGCCCGCCGGTGATCTCCTGCACCTGCTCGACGTGCGTGCCGTCGGCGATCACGCCGTGATCGGCGCCGATGTCGACCGCCAGCTTCACCGCCTCCGGGTTGCGGTCCAGCACCACCAGCTCCGCCGCCGAGATCGCCTTGAGCACCTGGATGCCGATGTGGCCGAGCCCGCCGGCGCCGACGATCACGCACTTGTCGCCCGGGCGCAGCCTGCGCGCCGCCTTCGCCGCCGCGTGGTAGGCGGTCAGCCCGGCATCGGCCAGGGCCGCCACGTCCGCCGGTTCCAGCGAGTCGTCGATGCGCACCACGCTGCGCGCCGAGGTCTTGAGGTAGTCGGCGTAGCCGCCCGCGGTGTCGATGCCCGGGAACAGCGACTGCTCGCAGTGAACGTCGTCGCCGAACCGGCAGGCCCGGCACAACCCGCAGGTCACCAGCGGGTGCACGATCACCTTGTCGCCCTCGGAGACGTTGGTGACCGCGCTGCCCACCGCGTGCACCCAGCCCGCGTTCTCGTGCCCGATCGTGTAGGGCAGTGCGACACCGGACTTCTCGGCCCACTGCCCTTCGAGGATGTGGATGTCGGTGCGGCACACCCCGGCGCCACCGATCTTGACCACCACGTCGTAGGGCCCGGTCGGCTCCGGTGTCGCCACCTCGGTCAGCCGCATCGGCTCGTGGTAGCCGACGACCTGCACTGCTCTCATGATGCTCTTCCTCCTGAAGTCGTGGCCCGCGGCGCCTGGTCGGCCGCGGAACCGGGGTAGCGGGTGCGCAGCAGCCCGCGGCAGAAGTGCGAATTGCCCTCCACGGAGATGCGCGTCGCGCGGGCGAAGCGCAACCGGAACGGCACCTGCTCGGGAGTGCACGGATCGCCCGCGTCGTCGACCAGCACCAGCGCCGACGCCGAGTTGTCGAAACCCACCGCCGCGCGCCGGTTCAGCAGCGACCGCGTCGCCGGCTCGTCCGGCAGATCGGCGACGGTGATCGCGTGCAGGTCCTCCTCGGCCAGCTCCGGCCGGTCCTTGAGCAACCGGGTCAGCACCCGTTCCATCGCCGCGGCGTGGGCCTTGCGGCGGAACGTCGCGCGCAACTCCTCCAGGTCCTCGTCGGCCTCACCGGGGAAGGTGTCCCGGTAACCGGCGTCGGCCGCCAGCCCCGCGTTGATCAGCTCCGAGTCGTGGTGGTCGTCGAGCTCGACCACCACGCAGGCAACACCCGGGATCGCGCGCAGCACGTCCTTGGCGTCCGAGGCCATCAGGTAGGCGAAGTTCGGGGCGCAGAACGAGGTCGGCAACCGCAGGTGCACCTCGACCTCGCCCGACTCGGTCACCTCCAGCGAGCGCACGAACCCCAGATCGGTGATCGGCTCGTCCAGTTCCGGGTCGATGACCTGGTGCAGTGCCTCCCAGGCCGGTTTGCGCAGCTCGGAGGTCATCTCACACCCCCACCTTCTCCGCCGCTCCCAGGCCGGCGGGTACCTCGATGCCGTACATGCGAGCGGCGTTGAGACCGAGGATCTTGCGCTTCTGATCCGTCGTCAGCGGCGCGTACTCGGTCATGTCCTCCGGGATCTGGAAGTCCACGAACTTCTCGATCAGCCACTTCGGCGTCCAGATCGCGTAGTCGCTGGAGAACTGGATGCGGTCCTCGTCCAGCCAGTACAGCAACTCACCGATGATCTGCGCGAAGTAGCGCGGCCGGGAGTGGATGAACGGCATCGCCACCGCCAATCCCGCGTGCACGTTGGGCTCCTGGGTGGCGATCCAGCAGAAGTCCTCCAGCCGCGGCAGACCGCAGTGCTCCACCACGAAGTTCAGCTCGGTGAAATCGGTGGCCGCCTTGTCCACGTCGGCGACGTCGAAGGCGTCGCGGTCCAGCGGGCGGACCGTCGGGCCCTTGTGGATGTGGATGTTGCGGATGCCCAGCTCCTGGCAGGCCTCCAGGTACTTGTACGTCCACGGGTCGTCGAGCTTGTAACCGCGCGAATCACCCTGCCACTCCGCGGTGTAGAGCTTGACGCCCTTCAACCCGAACCGCTCCGCGTCGCGGCGCAGCTGGTCCAGCCCGGCCTGCTCGAAACGCGGGTCCCAGCAGTGGTTGTAGGTGAGCTTGTCCGGGTGCTCCTGCGCCAGCGCGAAAGCCTCCTCGGTCTGCCCGAAGCCGTTGCCGTAGAAGGCGCTGAGCAGCGCGGGCTGGAAGATCGCGTGGTCGACGTAGCCGTCGGTGAACAGGTCCCGCATCAGCCGCTCACCGCCCTGGTACAGGAAGTCCTCGTAGGGCCAGACCTCGGACTCCGGGCTGAGGTTGCGGTGGTAGTCGTAGAAGCAGTCGATGAACTGCTTGCCGTGGACGTTGCGCTGGTTGGTGGCACGGCCGTCCCAGAGCGCGACGTGGGCGTCCACGATGAAGTAGTTCTCGCCGTCCTTGCTGTACATGTGCTTCCTCCGCTACGTGACTGCTGTGGCACGTTCGGGAGGCAACGCTAGGAGCGGCCCACCTGGGCGGGCAGTGCTCGCGTGTCTCACTTTGAGACAGCGCGACGAGCTGGAGGCTTGCCCCGTGCGCTTACCCTGAGTGCACCGGCGCAAAGACGCGTCACCTGGAGGTTTGCGATGCACCTGCACCGGAGCGCGCCAGAGTCCGCCAGCCCGGCCACCGTCACGCCCCGGGTGCGCGCGTCCTGGCGGCGCAGCGCCCGCTACGGGCTCACGGCCGAGGAGATGCGCCCGGTGTTCACCGGCTCGGTCGACACCGGCTCGCTGCTCTACGAGTGCGGGACCGCCGTGCTGCGCGGGCTGCAGGCGACGCTCGCCAACGAGCCGGTCAGCATGATGATCACCGACCCGGAAGGCCTCGTGCTCAGCCGCATCTGCGAGGACGGCACGATCAACCGGTCGCTGGACCGCGTCCACCTGGCCCCGGGCTTCTACTTCGCCGAGGAGAACGCCGGCACCAACGGCCTCGGACTCGCCCTCGCCGATCGGGCTCCCTCACTGGTCAAGGCAGAGGAGCACTACTGCGCCGGGCTGCGCGGCTACACCTGCGCGGCGGCACCCGTGCTGGACCCGGTCAGCGGCGGTGTCGCGGGCAGCGTCAACCTCACCACCTGGTCGGACTCGGCCTCCGAGCTGCTGCTGGCGCTGGCCCAGTCGGCGGCGGGCAACACCACCGCCCTGATGCTGGCCCGTGGCGCCGGGCGCAGCGCGCAGCCGATGCCGCGCGGCGAGGTGTTCCGCGTCTACGCCGACCGGATGCGGGCACCTGAGGCCTCGGTGCTGACACCCGGATGGCGCAACGTCTTCGCCGAGGCGCGCTCTGAGTTCCGGGCGGGCCGCGCGGTGGCCGTGGTCGGCGAGCCCGGTGTCGGCAAGACCGCGCTGGCCTCGCTGGCGCGGCGGCAGCTGCGCCGCGAACGCGTGCTGAGCGTGCGGCCGCCCGCCCCGGACGACGTCGAGGCGTGGCTGGAGCTGTGGACCCCGGAGCTGGGCAAGGACAGCACCTGCGTGATCATCTCGGGCGTCGATCGGCTCCCGGCGTGGGCGACCGGTGAGCTGGCCGAACGGCTCGGGGAGGTCCGGGCCCGCGACGGGATGCAGCCCTACGTGCTCACCGCTGAGTCCGCCGAGGACATGCCTGAGGAGCTGCGACGGCTCGTCGACACCGTCGCCGAGGTGCCGGCGCTGCGGTTCCGCCCCGACGACGTCCAACCGCTGGCCAGGCACTTCGCGCGGCAGCGGCGGCGTCGCGACGTCGGGTTCAGCACCTCGGCGATCCGGACGCTGACCTCCTACGACTGGCCGGACAACGTCCGCCAGCTGCGCCAGGTCGTCCGCGAAGCGGCCGGCCGCACCGACCTGATCGATCTCAACCACCTGCCGCCGGAGGTCTTCACCGGCCCCGGCAGGCCGCTGACCAGGCTCGAAGCGGTGGAGCGCGACGAGATCATCCGGTGCCTCACCGAACCCGGCACCACCGTCGGCGAAGCCGCCCGCGAACTCGGCGTCAGCCGCGCCACCATCTACCGCAAGATGTCGCAGTACCGGATCACGGTCCCCGGCCGGGCGCCCCGCACCTGACCGGGAGGCCGTGCGGGCGCGGGCAACTGGACAGCGGGCGTTCCGTTGTGGAGGCTTCTCGCCGGAGATCGTGCTGCGACGGGGAGGTTGATCCGTGCTGGAGCAGGTGACGGGCCCGCTGGCCGCCCACGGGGAGGGGCCGGTGTGGTTCCCGCGTTGGCCGGGGCTGCGCTGGGTGGACATGCTCGTCGGCGACGTGCTGACCCTCGACGCCACCGGGGCGGTCCGGCGAGACCACGTCGGGTCCGTCGCCGCCGCGCTGCGCCCGAGGGAGGCCGGCGGCGCGGTGCTGGCCCTGGAGCGCGGATTCGCCCTCGCCGACGACGCGTTGCAGGACGTCCGGCCGCTGCCCGAGCTGTGGGGCGGCACCGAGGTGCGGATGAACGAGGGCGGCTGCGGCCCCGACGGCGCCTTCTACTGCGGCTCGATGGCCTACGCCGAAACCCCGGGCGCCGGAACGCTCTACCGCCTCGACCCGCAGGGCCGGGTCGAACCCGTCGTGCCCGACGTCAGCATCTCCAACGGTCTCATGTGGACCGACGACGGAACGCGGGCCTACTACGCCGACACACCCACCCAGCGGGTCGACGTCTTCGACTTCGACGGCGGGAAACTCGTCAACAGGAGGCCCTTCGCCCGCATCGACCCGGCCGACGGCTCGCCCGACGGGCTCACCGTCGACGCCGAAGGCGGAGTCTGGGTGGCGCTGTGGGGCGGCGGCGCCGTGCGCCACTACACCCCGGACGGCGAGCTTGCCGACATCATCGAGGTCCCCACCCCGAAGGTCACCGCCTGCACCTTCGGCGGCGAGGACCTCGACCGCCTCTACATCACGACCTCGCAGGTCGACACCGACCTGCACCGGCACCCCGCGGCCGGCGCGGTCTTCGCCACCGACCCCGGCGTCCGGGGGCTGCCGGTCCGCACCTACGCGGGCTGAGCGACGTCCCCGCTGGAACTCAGGCGTTGGGGTCGAAGGCGATTCCCTCCGGCTTGGCGCTCTCCAGGTTGCCGTTGAAGGCGCCGTCCTTGATCGCCAGGCTCGCGCTGCCGAAGTCGGCCGAGGTGAGCTTGTCGCGCAAACCGGTGTCGGACCAGTTGTCCCAGCTCACCAGCGCCGGGTACTGCCAGGTGCCGTAGTGGTTCTCCGGCTGCTCGTCGGCTCCGGCCAGGCGGAAGCAGTGCGTTCCCGCGCCGTCCTTGTGGTAGACGACCTTGGGGTGGGTGCCCTCCCACTGGACCTCGTTGGCCGGGAAGGTCGAGTAGTCGCCGTGCGCGGAGGTCGAGACGTACTTGGCCTCGTCGTTCTCCACCCACACGATGACGTGCTCTAGGTCGTGGCGGTGGCCGCCGAGCCCGCTGCCGTCCACGGCCTGGTCCTTCTCGAAGTACAGGTCGAAGACGTAGGCGCACCAACCGTTGTTGCACTTCGAGCGCGAGTAGGAGTTGGTGTTGTCCAGGTCCGACTGGTCGTGGCAGCTGCCGTTGACCGCGCCGGTGGTGTCCAGGCCGGGAGCGATGGTGCCGTCCGACCCGATCGACGGGGTCGGGTAGCAGCCGTCCCCGTCGTAGTCGAACGCGGGCTGCCACTTCGCGTCGGCCTCGGCGGCGCTGGTGGGCAGCGCGGCGGGCGGGTCGGCGGCGGCGATCGCCGGCGGCAGCGCGAGCAGCAGAACCCCGGCTCCCGCAACGCCTGCCGCGAGCCGACCTGCCCTGCGGGCGCGGGACTTTTCGTCCACGGTGTTCATCTGACGACCGCTCCTCTCCGGTTCCGGAACTCAAGTGATCATAAATGCACGGCGGTTCCGGGCAGGAGAAATCGAATTGAACAGAATTGTTCTCGACGCGGTCTGGCCTGCGATTTTCCCATTTTCGCCGGGAAATCCCGGCGCGATGGCGAAATCGTGCCGGGCCGGTGGGAAAAGAACCCGCTACGGGCGAACCCGCAGCTGCTGCACGGAGTTGCTGAACAACGACGGCACCGGCGACAGCGGCTCGTCGTCGGCCAGCGCCAGAGCGGGGTGGCGCGCGAACAGCGCCGACACCGCCTCGACGGCCTCCAGCCGCGCCAGGTGCGCACCGAGGCAGAAGTGCGGCCCGCCGCCGAACGCCAGGTGCCGCTCCGGGACGCGGGTGAGGTCGAACCGCCCGGCATCGGGCCCGTGGTGCGCCTCATCGCGCCCGACCCCGCTGTAGGGCGCGATGATCGCCTCCCCGCGCGGGATCGTCACCCCGCCGATGGTGATGTCCTCCAGCGGGTAGCGCGCCGGGAAGTTGCCGATCGGCGCGTCCCACCGCAACGTCTCCTCGACCGCTTTCACCATGCCGATCAGCGGCCAGTCGTCGGCGATCTCGCCGTCGCGCACCGCCGTCCAGTTCCGCCAGTCCTTGCTCACCCGCGGATCGGCGACGAGTTCGGCCAGCGCCGCGTGCTCGGTGACCGCTCGCCGCCGACCACCCCGCCCGGAAGCAGCACCCGCACGACGGTGCCGGCCCGGCGCATGCGCGCGGCTTCACCGTGGTGGTCGGCGGCGAGCGGGTCGAGCGCGATCAGCGGAACCTCGGACATCGTTGTCTCCAGGAGGGCGCGAGAAGCGGTGCAGTCCATCCCTGGGGCGACCTGATCAGGCTGTCGAGAGCACAACGGGTGACCCCTACAGGGGTGTCCTCCCTCGCTGCGCGTGCCGGTGGATCAGATCGCGATCTTCCGGGCTGATCGGGTGGGTGTCGCGAGCGTTCGTCCAGGTGTAGGCGTCGTGTTCGGTGAGTCGCACGCGCTCACCGGCGACGGTCACCGACCACGTGTGCTGGCGGACGTAGCGGCCCTTGCGGTTGATGTAGTCGAAAGCGGCCAGGTAGCGGGTGAATCCGGTGACGGCCAGCCCGGTCTCCTCGTGGACCTCGCGGCGCAGCGCCGCCAGCAGGTCGCAGTCGTGCGGTTCAACCTTGCCACCGGGCATTTCCCAGACACCGCCGCGGAATTCGTGCTTCGGTCGGCGCAGCAGCAACGCCCGGTCCGCGCGCACGATGAGCGCGCGGACCACCTGCTGACCGACACCGTCGGCGGCGTCGCGGGCGACGAGTTCGGCGAGTTGTGCACTGTTCATCGAAAATCCAATCGGGTGAGGAACCGATCCCGAATGTTCGTAGTGGCCACCCAGGCCCGGCGCTCAAAACCAACTCGATAGAATATGAGACGTGGCGAGGGGGCGGGTGTGGCGGTCATACAGGTACCGCTTCCATCCCACGGAGGAGCAGGCAGCAGAGCTGTCGCGTACCTTCGGCTGCGTCCGCAAAGTTTACAACCTCGCCTTGGATGCGAGGACTCGCGCGTGGTTCACCGAACAACGACGGGTGAACTACACGAAACCTCCGCGATGCTTCTGGCTGGAAGAAGTCCGATGATCTCGCTATTCTCTCCGAGGTGTCGTCGGTTCCGCTGCAACAGACACTTCGGCATCTGCAGAGCGCATTCACCGCGTTTTTCGACAAACGGGCCCAGTACCCGCGTTTCAAGTCCCGCAAGAGGTCCCGTGCTTCGGCTGAGTACACCCGTTCCGCGTTCAAGTGGCGTGACGGTACGCTGACGCTGGCGAAGATGCGGGATCCTTTGGACATCGTGTGGTCTCGTCAGCTCCCTGCGGGGGCGGAGCCGTCCACGGTAACTGTCTCGCGTGATAGCGCACAGCGTTGGTTCGTGTCGATCCTGGTGGAAACCACGGTTGACCATGAGGCTCCCACTACGAGCGTGGTCGGGGTGGACGCCGGAATCACGTCGCTTGTGACGTTGTCGACCGGCGAGAAGATCACCAACCCGAAACACTGCGATCGGGAGCGTGCACGTCTGGCTCGGGCCCAGCGTGCGCTCGCTCGCAAGGAGGCGGGCAGCAACAACCGGAACAAAGCCCGCCTCAAGGTCGCCCGTGTTCAGGCGAAGATCGCTGACCGCTGACGGGACCATTTGCATAAGGTCACCACTCGACTCGTCCGTGAGAACCAAATGGTCGTGATTGAGGACCTCGCCGTGCGCAACATGGTCGGTAACCGGAGCCTTTCCCGCGCGATCAGCGACGCTTCGTGGTCGGAGTTGCGGTCGATGTTGGAGTACGAATGCACTTGGTATGGGCGGGACCTGGTTGTGATCGACCAGTGGTTCCCTTCGTCGAAGACGTGCTCCGCGTGCGGGAAGCTCACGGAGAGCATGTCGCTGAAGCTTCGTGAATGGACCTGCGATGGCTGCGGTGCCTGGCATGACCGGGATATCAACGCAGCCAAGAACATTTTGGCCGCCGGGCTGGCGGTGTCTGCCTGTGGAGCTGGTGTAAGACCTCAACGGGACTCCTCCCGGACGGGGCGACCGGCTATGAAGCAGGAACTATCGAGCGCGAGCTCGATGGGAATCCCTCGCCCTTAGGCGGGGAGCAGTCAAGAGTCGCGGCCCCCTCAGTCAAATCGAGTCGTTGTCGTTCCGTTCATGCGGCTCACTCACCAGTTTGGCGGCACTTCTCGGAAAACGCCCCCCGATGCCGGGAACTCGTCACGACCGGGCTACCGCACCCGCGTCTTGCGCCCCCGGTTCCCACGCCGCCAGCGGTTCGCCGTCGCCGCGCAGCGTCAGCGCCACCACGCCCTCGGCGATGGGGGAGATGTCGTCGATGATGGCCTTCTGCACCGTCGTGCCTCTCAGTAAAGTCGCTGGTACTCGTGTTCCAGCATCGAGTTGAGCGTGTCGGGTTCGACGTCGATGCCGAACTGGTCGGCGGCGATCTCGCCGGCGGAGGGGATCTCCTCGGCGAGCGCCTGGCTGGCCGGATCCCACAGCCGCGACCGCAGCAGCGCGCGCCCGCAGTGCAGGAACGCCTCCTCGGCCTGCACCACGATCGCCAGCGACGGCGTCCGGCCCTCGGTCTGCATCCGGGCCAGGACCTCGGCATCGTCGGTCGCGTATCCGGAACCGTTGACCCGCGCCGTTTCTCGCACTCCCGGGACGAAGGACAGCAGCCCGAGGCCGGGATGGGACGCGAGGCTGTGGAAGGAGTCGGCGATGTGGTTGCCCGGCCGGTCGGGAATCGCCAGCGTGCAGTCGTCGAGGACCTTCACGAACCCCGGGTGGTCGCCGCGCGGCGAGCAGTCCACGTTTCCCTCGGCATCCGCGGTCGCCATCGACAGGAACGGCGAGTGCGCGATGAACCGGCGCAGGTGCCTGTCCAGCCGGGCCTGCTTCTTGACCTTCATCATCGCGTCCGGTTCGCCGAGCGAAGCCCGGATCTCGTCGAACGGGACCTTCCTGAGAGCTGGGGTCATGGCGCCTCCTGACTCGACCTGGTGAGGCCGAGGCCTTCGCCGTCAAAGCGGCGTGCGCACCATCAGCCGGCTGTTCACCACCGAGACCGGCATGACCTTCGCCCAGTGGCGCACCCGGGTCCGCATCCGGGCAGCCCTCGCCCACCTGTCGGCGGGAGCATCGGTCGGGACCGCCGCTCGCGCGGTCGGCTACCGGAAACCGGCCGCCTTCGCCGAAACCTTCCACCGGCTCACCGGCCAGCACCCCGGCGTCTACCGAAGCCGCCCGGCCCGGTAGGGGTCCGCCGGCCGGTCTAGGCCCGGAGGGGCCGAGTGGCGCAGCGGAACCCCTGAATCCTGGCTCGGGGTGGTGGGTTTCGCGATCCTCCACCGCATGATCGGGGTGTTCCCGAGTGGGTGGAGGAGTTGTCGATGTTCCCCTTTCGCGCAGCAGTGCTGCCGTTCGCGCTCGTGGTGGGCGCCGGTGGCCTCGGTGCGGCACGAGCCGAAGCCGCGCCGGCCGTCAACATGGACGAAGTCGTCGTGCAGTCCCAGGTCGAACCCGTCACCGGGCAGACGAAGCTGCCCGGTGACGCCGGTGTCGAAGCCGTGCAGCGAGCGCTGTCGGCCGAGGGGCACCAGACCGGAGCCGACGGTTGGTACGGCACCGAGACCGTCGCCGCCTACTCGGAGTGGCAGCAAGACCTCGGTCACAGCGGCATCGGCGCCAACGGCATCCCGGGCCCGAGCTCGTTGACCGAGCTCGGTGACGGGCGGTTCAGCGTCGAGCGCAAGATCGACGTCGGCGGGCGCACCAGTTACTCCGGTCAGCCGGTCAACCAGCGCACCGCCGACATGCTCGCCGAAGCCGACGGAAAGCTCGGCTGGAAGATCACCGTGTCCCAGGGCTCCTACCAGGGCTGCAGCGATGCCTCCTCGTGCACGCACGCCGGCGGTGGCGCCATCGACATCGCGGTGTCGGAGCTCAGCGCCGAACAGCGCTGGAAGACCGTGAAGGCGCTGCGCGAGGTCGGTTTCGCGGCCTGGTTGCGGACCCCGGAGCAGGCCGACTGGCCGTACCACATCCACGCCATCGCGATCGGCGACACCGACACCCACCGCGAGGCCGCTGACCAGATCGCCGACTACCACGCCGGGAAGAACGGGCTGGCCAGCCACGCGCCCGACAACACCCCGGAGACCTACCGCGCGCCGTTCACCTGGTGGGAAGCTCACGAGCGCGGGTGAGGCGGGGCTTTCCGCCTGGTGAGGACGGTGCGCGGCTCGGCGCCACCGGCCAGCTAGAATTGGTGGACAAAATTGTCACCAATCTCGGGGTAGGCGCAGTGACCACAGCGAAGCGGGACGACATCGGCCAGGAAGTTCCGGTCGTGGACGCCATCCGCGAGGCCATCACCAGCGGAGACTTCGCCCCGAACCAGCGGCTGGTGGAGGCCGAGCTCTCCGAGGAGTTCGGTGCCAGCCGCGCTGCCGTGCGCAACGCGCTGGTGCAACTGACCACCGAGGGCCTGGTGGAGCGCATCCAGAACCGGGGCGCGCGGGTGCGGGCGGTGTCGCTGCAGGAGGCCATCGAGATCACCGAGGTCCGGATGGTCGTCGAAGGCCTGTGCGCGGCGCGCGCGGCCGAGCGCGCCACCGAGCAGGAGCACGGTGAGCTGCGCGAGATCGGCGAGCAGATGCAGCAGGCCGTCGCCGCAGGCGACGTGCTCGGCTACTCCGACATCAACAAGCGCCTGCACGCGCTGATCTTGCGGATCAGCGGCCAGGAGACCGCCTGCGACGTCCTCGGACGGCTGCGCGGGCAGAACGTCCGCCACCAGTTCCGGCTGGCCATGCACCCGGGACGTCCCTCGGTGTCGCTGCCGCAGCACCTGGCGATCATCGAAGCCATCTGCGCGGGCGACGCCGAGGCCGCCGAGTCGGCCATGCGCGCCCACCTCGGCAGCGTCATCGAAGCCCTGCCCGAGGTCGACAAGACCCAGACGCGCTTCGGCTCCCGGTAGGGGTTCGCCCCGGCTCGCCGGTGCTGCGGTCGGTGCAGAAGCGCGCGGATCAGCGGGCCGTGACCCGCCGCGCGAAGTCCACGGCTCGGTTGAAGAGGCGCTCGCCGTCGACGGGTCCTCGCCACAGGTGCCCGGCGTCGGGGACCAGGTCCAGTTCGACCGAGGCGCCCACCTCGCGCAGCGCCTCGGCGAGCCGGCTGCTCTGCTCGGCCGGGACCGCCTCGTCGGCCGTGCCGTGAGCGAGGTGGAACGGGGGAGCGGCGTCGTGCACGTGCGCGACCGGGCTCGCCAGCCGCGCCACCTCGGGCGCCTCGGAGGCGGTGGCGCCGAGCAGGTGCGCTTCGCGCGAGTCCGGGTCCTCGCGCGAGGACATCGCGCTCAGATCGCTCGGCCCGTACCAGTCGATCACACCCGCGATGGCGCCCGGAGCCTCCCGGGTGGCGGTCAGCCCCAGCAGCGCGGCCAGATGCCCGCCCGCGGACTCGCCCCACACCACGATCCGCTCCGCGTCGACCCCCAGATCGGCGGCGCGGTCACGGATCCACTGCAGCGCGGCGGTCACGTCGTCCAGCTGCGCGGGGAAGACGGCCTCACCGCTGAGGCGGTAATCGACCGACACGACGGCGAACCCGGCCGAGACGAGCCGTGCGAACGGGCTCGGCGACCAGTCCTGCCACGTCGGGCAGAACGACTCCCGCGAACCGACCCGCCAGCCCCCGCCGTGCACGAACAGCACCACGGGAGCGGACTCCACCGGTGGCCGGTGCACGTCGGCCAGCAGCGGCCGGAACCCGGAGCGCGTCGAGTACGCCACCGCCCGCACCAGGCGCCCCTGCGTGCACTCGACCGGGATCGCCGCCGGGAGTGAGGTCATGACCGCTCCTCGATCGCCGAGGGCGTGCGCCACTGGTGGTCGGGGAGGAAGCGCACGTCGTAGCGCTGGCCCACGGAACCGAACGCGTGCGGCTCCGGGACCACCGGTGCGACCGGCAGTCCTGGGTCGTCGGTCGGCGCGCCCAGGTTCTCGAAGAACCGCTCGAAGGTTCCGCCCGGCCCGGCCGCCACACCGACGATGCGGCTGTGGTGCCGCTCGATCCGGTAGGCGTGCGGGCAGTTCTTCGGGACGAAGCCGAAATCCCCGGACGTGAGCAGCTTCTCGTGCTGCTCGCCGCCGGTCTCCTCGACGAAGAGCCGGACCGCGCCGTCGGTGACGTAGAAGACCTCGTAGGTGTCGGGATGGGAGTGGGCCGGGATGATGTCGCCCTTCGGGCCTTCGCAGGTGAAGAAGTTGAAGGTGTTCTCGGTCTGCTCGCCACCCGCGTAGATCGTAAACAGGTCCCCGAACAGGTGCGCGCGGTCGCCCTGCCCCTTCTCGACGAAGTAGGGCTTGCCCGGCTCGGGCGGGATCTGCGAGCGCGTCCGGTACGGCGTGGCGAACTCGTTGGTCATGATTCCTCCCCGGGCTTCGCGGTGCGACAACGTCAAGCTACCTGACGAATGGCGAGGTGTGAACGAGCGGGGACGCGTGTCGTGCGATCGTGTAGCCGGAAACGCCGCCCGGAAGCCGAGGACTCATGGACACGACCCCCCCGAACGTGCCGCAGCTGCTGGCCTCCGCCAAGCGCTGGTTCGACGACGCGCTGCACAACAGCATGCAGCTCTCCGGAGAGCAGCCCGTGACGGTCGCCCAAGCGGCGGTGTTCGCCAGCCTCGACGACTCGGGCACCTCGGCCGCCGAGCTCGCCCGCCGGATCGGCACCACCCGCCAGTCGGTCCACCAGGCCGTGCACGGCCTGATCGCGATGGGCCTGCTCGAACAGGTCGCCGACCCGGCATCGGCCCGCAGCAGGCTGGTCCGCGTCACCGACGAAGGCGAACGCGTGCACCGCAAGGCCCTGCGCACCATCGCCGCCATCGAAGGCGAACTCGCCGGGCGCATCGGCGAGGACGCCGTCACCGCCCTCCGCACCGCCCTCGACCAGCCCTGGGGCGATCCACCCGTGATCCGCTGACCGCGGCGACGACCGACAAGGCGGGTTGTTCGACGTTGTGGTCACAAGGCCGGCAGCGGTGGTGGAGGTCGTCAACGCGCAACTGCGCCCGGTGGTCGAGGGCCGGATTCCCGCGTGAGGCGAACGGACCAGCTGCTGGAGGTTCCGCCACCGGCGCGGTGTGTGCACCATGAGTGGAACACCGCGCCGGGGCGGTTGCCGCTGCCCGGGTGCAGTTCCCGAGGAGGCTGGCATGGCCGAGTTCCCACCCATCGCGCACATCGCGGTCACCGTGTCCGATCTCGAGCGCAGCACCCGCTGGTACCGGGCGCTGTTCGGCTCCGAACCGGTGCTCGACGAGGACGAGACCAACGGCGGCTTCCACCACACGGTGTTCGCGCTGGCCAACGGCCAGCTGTTCGGGCTGCACACGCACTCCCGCGGAGCGCGGATCAGCGCGTTCGACGAGCACCGGCCCGGTCTGGACCACGTGGCCTTCGCCTGCCGCGACCGGTCCGAGCTGGAGGCCTGGTGCCACCGGCTCGACGACCTCGACATCCAGCACGGCGGCATCGTCGACGCCCACTACGGCTCCGGCGTCCAGTTCCGCGATCCCGACAACATCGCGCTCGAGTTCTTCGCGCCACCGGGGTGAGTTCGGCGAGCGCCTCGATGTCCGAAGTGGACAGTGCGGCTCCTCCGCCGTGAACCCGCGCGCCTCGCAACGGAGAAGGGGCACGCGGGGTTACCACAGCTGGCTCACCGTGAATGGGCGGGCTGGGTCTTGATCTCACGTCCCGGTTTGGGCAAGCTGGAGCGCGCGAAACGGGCGGTCGGGGGCTCGGCGGGAAGCGCCGGGTATGCGTCCGAGAGGAATGATGCGGACGCCCTGTGGAGGCCTGAGCAATGCTGACCCCTGATGACGTGCGAAATGTCGTCTTCGGCCGGGCCTGGCGCAAAGAGCGCGGATACGACGAGGCCGAGGTCGATCACTTCCTCGGGCGGGTCGAGGTGACGCTGCGCGGCAAGCACCTGGTCACCGCCCGCGACGTGCTGACGAGGAACTTCAGCCCGCGCAAGCGCGGCGGGCGCGCCTACAAGAAGGCGCAGGTCGACGAATTCCTGGACAGGGTCGCGCTGACCTTGATGAAGCTCGAGGTGCGCGCCGACGAGCGCCGCAAGTCCCGACCGGCGGAGGAACCCGCGCGCAAGCAGGAGGAGATCCGCAGGGAGCCCGAGGAAACCGCGAGCGCACCGCAGCCCCAGCGCCCGGCCCCCGAACCGGCGCAGATCGTCGAGCCCGCGCCCGAACAGGCGCAACCGGAGCGCTTCCGCGGTCTGCAACCGGCGACCTCGCAGAGCTCGGCGCTGGACAAGGCCGAGGTCGACGCGTTCATGGACCGGGTGCAGGCCACCCTGCGCGGGATGGACGACCTCACCCCCAACGACGTGCTCAACGCCCAGTTCAAGCCGCCTGCGCCGGGCATGCCCGGCTACGACGAGGCCGGTGTGCTGGCGTTCCTGGTGATGGTGTCCTCCAGCATCCGCAACATCACCCGCAACACGGGCACCAACATGCGCCCGGTGACCGCGACCGGCACGAACCTGCCGCCGGTGACCTCGACCGGGACCAGCATGCGGCCCGTGACCGCCACGGGAACCGGGATGCGCCCGGTGGGCACCGGGACGAACCTGCCGCCTGCCACCGGAACCGGCACCATCCTGCCCCCGGTCGCCGCCCAGACCGGTGCGTTCCCGGGGCACGCCGGCGACAACCGGCCGCCCCGGCAGCGGATGATCCCCGGCCGCCGCCGCCCACCGCGTCGCTGAATCCGCCCCGTGCGCGCTCGGTCGTTTGCGGTAGCGTCCGCGACGTGGAGCGCTCGGAGAAGCTGCGGCGGTACTGGGACAAGTCGGCACCCTCCTACGACGGCATCATGGCCCGCTTCGACCGATACCTGGCGGGCGACAGCAGGCAGTGGATCTGCGGCCGCGCAGGCGGCGAGGTGCTGGAGGTCGCGATCGGAACCGGCCTCAACCTGCCGCTCTACCCGGCCGGAACGAGCCTGACCGGCGTGGAGTGGAGTCCCGGAATGCTGCGGTTCGCGCAGCAGCGCCGCGACGAGCTCGGCCTGCCAGCGGAGCTCGTCGACGGCGACGCCCGGCAGCTGCAGTTCCCCGACGGCGCGTTCGACACCGTGGTGTGCACGTTCTCGCTGTGCGCGATCCCCGAGCACGAGAAGGCGATCGCCGAGATGCACCGCGTGCTGCGGCCGGGAGGACTGCTGCTGCTCGCCGACCACGTCGTCAGCACCGCGTGGCCGGTGCGCCTGCTGCAACGAGCCGCAGAGGTGATCACGGTGCCGATGGGCGGCGAGCACTTCCGCCGCCGCCCATCCGGGCACCTCGCGGGCGCGGGCTTCGAGGTGGTCGAACGCGAGCGCTTCAAGCTCGGCCTCATCGAACGCCTCGCGGCCCGCAAGCGCAGCTGACTCAGCTCGACGCGATCGCCTTGATCACCGCCTCCTGGAAGGCGGGCAGGTCCTTCGGGTTGCGGCTGGTCACGAGGTTGTCATCGACGACGACCTCCTGGTCGGTGACGTCGCCGCCGGCGTTGCGGATGTCGGTGCGGATGCTCGGGAACGACGTCAGCTGCCGCCCCTTGACCACGTCGGCCTCGACCAGCGTCCACGGGCCGTGGCAGATCGCGCCCACCGGCTTGCCCGCCGTGACGAAATCGCGCACGAACGCCACCGCGGTGCCGTTGCGGCGCAGCTGGTCGGGGTTGATGGTCCCGCCCGGCAGCACCAGACCGTCGTAGTCGCGCGCCGAGACCTGCGAGACCTCCCGGTCCACCGGGAAGCGGTCGCCCTTGTCGATGTCGCCGTTCATCGCCTGGATCTCGCCGGACTCCAGCGACACCACCTCGACCTGGCCGCCCGCCTGTTCGATCGCGTCGCGGGGGCCGGTCAGCTCGACCTGCTCCACCCCGTCGGTGGCCAGGATCGCGACTGTGCGGCCGCTGAGTGCGTCAGCCATCGTTGAACCTCCTTCACGGGTACCCCGCTCGGTGAAGTACCCGTGAAGGGAGGTGATCCAAACCCGTCCACTGGGGACGGTCTCAGCCGGGGACCTCGGCCTTCCACGCGGCCTTGAGCTCGTCGGCGACGAAGCACGCGTCGAAGGAGTTGCGCGCCAGCGTCGCCAGCTGCGCCTCGGTCAGCCCCAGCTGGCTGCGCAGCGCGGCGAAGTTGTCGTCGACGTAACCGCCGAAGTAGGCCGGGTCGTCGCTGTTGACGCACACCAGCAGACCCTCGTCGAGCATCGCCGGCAGCACGTGGTCGGAGAGCTTGTCGACGGTCCGCAAGGCCACATTGGACAGCGGGCACACGGTCAGCGGGACCTGCTCGTCGCGCAGCCGCGCCACCAGCTCCGGGTCCTCCATCGCGCGGATGCCGTGGTCGACGCGCTCGACGCCGAGCACGTCCAGGGCGTCGCGCACGTACTCCGGCCCGCCTTCCTCACCGGCGTGGGCCACGCGGTGCAGGCCCTCGGCAGCGGCCTGCTGGTAGACCTCGGCGAACGGCGCGGGCGGGTGCCCGACCTCGGCGGAGTCCAGCCCCACGCCGATGAACCGCTCCCGGTACGGCAGCGCCATGCGCAGCGTCTCGGCCGCCGCGTCCGGCCCCAAGTCGCGCAGGAAGCACAGGATGAGATCGGTGGACACCGGCGAGTCGTGCAGCGCACCGGTGATGCCCTCGAACACCGCTCCCAGCGGCACGTCGTTGTTCAGGTGCACCTGCGGGTCGAAGAAGATCTCCGCCCGCCGCACCCCGGCCCGCTCGGCGCGGGCGAGGTAGGCGCTGGTCAGGTCGTAGAAGTCCTGGTCGGTGCGCAGCACCGCCAGGTTCGCGTAGTACAGGTCCAGGAACGACTGCAGATCGCTGAAGTCGTACTTCGCCCGGAGCTCGTCGAGATCGCTGGTGGGCAGCACGACACCGTTGCGCGCGGCCAGCTCGACCAGCATCTCCGGCTCGAGCGTTCCCTCGATGTGAATGTGCAGTTCCGCAGTCGGCAGCATGTGTTTCCTCCCCGGCGCCAACCTACCGGGGTGCTGCTGCGGGCGGCGGGCCCGGCTCTCCGACGATCTCGGTGCAGGTCAGGCCGTCGGAGGTGGCGGGGATGCCGGTGAGCTCGCGGGCCTCGTGCTGGCCGAGGGTGTTGCAGGGCACCCACCGCCCGTCGACCAGCAGCGGGCGGCGGATCTCGCCCAACGCCCCGTAGGCCAGCACGTGCGCGGTGCGCCCGGTCTCCAGCTCGACGCGTTCGGGACCGTGCAGCCGCACCAGGCGGTAGCGCTCACCGCGCCCCTCGCACGCGTCGAGGACGCGCCGCTGCTCGGCGGTGGCCAGCCACACCGCGTGGTGCTCGACGACGCCGGGCGCGGAGACCAGCACCGCCGGGCGCTGCCCGTCGCGGGCGCGCACGCCGGAGGCCCACACCGCCGACAGCCCGGTGCAGGTCGCGCTGAGCACCACGACCGGGCCGCCGAGCCCCAGCTCCTCGCGCAACCAGGTGATCTTGCTCGGGCAGACGTTCGAGCCGTAGGCCAGCACCGGCCAACGCGCCGCCAGCGGCTCCGCGCCGAGACCGGTCAGCAAGGCGTCGAGACAGCCGGAGCCGACCCGCCAGCCCGACGGCGAGGAGACATCGGGCCACAGGCGCCAGCCCTGGCCGTCCAGGTGCAGGTAGGAGTGGCCGGGGCGGGCTCCGGGATAGGGGTCGGCCGGGAATTCGGCATCGCGGAAAGTCGCAGGCCCCAACGCGTTCACCACCGTCACAGCACCAACATGCCCACCCTGCGGCGCTGCGCGCAACCAGCAGCGCGGTCGCTGATCGGTTTACAAAGCGGATGCGCTGGCCTAATTTCGGACCGAGATCGTCCGGAAGGGGGACGGATGAGCAGTCGCAGTGACCTGCCGCCGCATCGGCGGGCCGCGATCGCCGGTCTCGGCATGACCGAGATGGGCAAGGTCTACGGCCGCACCGCGCAGCAGTTCGCCGCCGAGGCCGTCCGGCGGGCCACTGCCGACGCCGGGCTGCGGCTCGGCGACGTCGACGGCCTGCTGGTGTCGGCCGGCCTGACCGGCGGGGTCGATCTGAGCCTGCAGGACGACCTGGGGCTGGAGGACCTGCGGCTGCTCAGCCAGATGCAGTCGTTCGGCTCCACCGCCGGGGCGATGGTCCAGCACGCGGCGATGGCCGTCGAAGCCGGCATGGCCGACGTCGTGGCCTGCGTGTTCGCAGACGCCCCGTTGCGCGAGGGCGGTTCCACCGGGGCCGCCTACGGCGCCGAGCGCTACTCGCCGAAGGGCTGGGGCGGTCTCGTCGCCGCCAGCGGCTTCACCGGCCCCAACTCCTTCTACGCGCTGGCCGCGCGACGGCACATGCAGGCCTACGGCACCACCAGCAAGCAGCTCGGCGAGATCGCCGTGGCCCAGCGCGCGTGGGCCGCGCTCAACCCGCTGGCGCGGTTCCGCGAGCCGATCGACATCGCCGACCACCAGGAGTCGCGGCTGGTCGCCGAGCCCTTCCACCTGCTGGACTGCTGCCTGGTGTCCAACGGCGGCATCGCGGTGATCGTCACGCGAGGTGACCGCGCGGCCTCGCTGGCGCAGCCACCGGTGTCGGTGCTGGGCTGGGCGCAGTCGCACCCGGGTGGATCGCTGCGCCGCGACGACGACTTCGGGCTGGTCAGCGGTGCCGCCCAAGCGGGCCCGGCGGCGCTGCGGATGGCCGGGGTGTCGCTGTACGACATCGATCTCGCCGAGCTCTACGACTGCTACACCTTCACCGTGCTGCTGACGCTGGAGGACTACGGCTTCTGCGCCAAGGGGGAGGGCGGCGAGTTCGCGTCCACCCCGGGCGTGCTCGGCCCCGGCGGCTCGCTGCCGGTCAACACCGGCGGTGGACAGCTGTCCTCCTACTACATGTGGGGCATGACGCCGCTGTCGGAGGCGATCATCCAAGCCCGCGGTCAAGCCGGCGACCGCCAGGTGCCCGACCACGAACTCGTGCTCGTGTCGGGCAACGGCGGCATCTTCTCCCACCACAGCACCCTCGTGCTGTCCGCCTGAAGGAGCCCTCGATGGCACTCGTGCCGGTGGTCAGGGACCACGCCAGCGCCGCGTTCTTCGACGGAACGCGCCAAGGCGAGTTCCGCCTGCCCCGACGTCGCGACACCGGCGAACACCTGAGCCCGCACACCCCGATCGCCGCCGACGACGACGTCGAGCAGGTCGCCGCCCGGGGCACCGGTCGTGTCGTGTCCTGGAGCGTGGTGCACCACAAGCTTCCCGACGGAGGCGCGTTCCGCCTGATCGTCGGCATCGTCGAACTCGACGAGGGGCCCTGGTGGTGGACCCGGCTCGACGGCGTCGACCCCGACGCCGACCTCGGCGACCTCCGCGTCCAGGTCGCCTTCGAACCCTCCGGGCCTGACCCCGAGCACGAGGTGGTCCCGTACTTCCGCCCGGCCGGGCCGAACTAGGGTGCGGGGGTGGAGCACTTCCGGGGAGGCGCGTGATGATCGGGATCGGTGACGTCGAGGCCGCTGCGGGCGCCATCGCCGGGCACGTGGTGCGGACGCCGACGGTGAGCAGTGCGGGGCTTGCGGAACTGCTCGGCGTGCCGGTGACGGCGAAGCTGGAGCTGCTGCAGCGCACCGGGTCGTTCAAGGCGCGCGGTGCGGTGGCCAAGCTGCTGTCGCTGACCGAGGCCGAGCGGGCGGCCGGGGTGGTGGCGGTCAGCGGTGGCAACCACGGCATCGGGCTGGCCGTGATGGCCGGCGCTCTGCACGTCAAGGCGACCGTGGTGATGCCCCGGTCCGCGCCGGAGCGGGCGGTGGAGGTCGCCGAGTCGGCCGGGGCGACGGTGCACCTGGCCGAGGACATGGCAGGCGCGTTCGCGCTCACCGAGACCCTGCGCGCCGAGGGCAGCACGCTGGTCCACCCCTTCGACGACCCGGTCGTGGTCGCCGCCCAGGGCACGGTCGGGCTCGAATTCGCCGAGGACGCGGGCGAGCTCACCGACGTGCTGGTGAGCATCGGTGGCGGCGGCCTGATCTCGGGCGTGGCCGCAGCGCTGCGCGCCCGACGCCCGGGAGTGCGGATCTGGGGAGTGGAAACCGAAGGCGCCGAAGCGATGTCGGCGGCGCTGGCCGCCGGGGGACCGGTGCCGGTGGAGCTGTCGTCGATCGTGTCGACGCTGAGCGCCCCCGCGGTCTCCGAGCTGACCTACCAGCACGTGCGCGAGCTCGTCGACGACGTGCTGGTGGTGCCCGATTCCGAAGCCGTGCGAGGCGTTCTGGACCTGGCTCAGCACGCGAAGCT
This sequence comes from Saccharopolyspora mangrovi, assembly GCF_035320975.1. NCBI lineage: Bacteria > Bacillati > Actinomycetota > Actinomycetes > Pseudonocardiales > Pseudonocardiaceae > Saccharopolyspora > Saccharopolyspora mangrovi. The sequence goes on from NZ_JAWLNX010000039.1 coordinate 34,397, forward strand.
GTGGGCCGAACCGGCCGCGGGCTGCCTGCTGCCGGCGGCGCGGCGGATCATCGCCGAGCGCACCGGCGTCAAGCTCGGTCTCGTAGTCTGCGGCGGCAACGCCACCCCGGCCGACGTCATGGCCTGGTCTCAGCGGTTCGGGGGCTGAGCACGACCCAGCCCCCGAGCGCGATCACTCCGAGCGGTTGATCACCCGCGCCGAGGTCTGGTCGCGGGCCAGCAGCAGGATCTGGTCGACGTTGACGTGCGGGGGACGCGTGGCCACCCACGACACGGTCTCGGCGACGTCCTGCGCGGTCAGCGGAGTGGTGCCCTGGTAGACGGCGTCGGCCTTGTCCTGGTCGCCGCGGAAGCGGACCAGGCTGAAGTCGGTCTGCACCAGGCCCGGGTCGATCTCGCACACCCGGATCGGCTGCCCGAACATCTCCAGCCGCAGCACCCGCGACAGCGCCGCGACCGCGTGCTTGGCGGCGTTGTAGCCGCCGCCGGTGGCGTAGGGCTCGCGCCCGGCGACCGAACCGATGTTGATGACCTGACCGTCACCGGATTCCAGCAGCTTCGGCAGCAGCGCGCGGGTCACCCGCAGGGTGCCCATCACGTTGGTCTCGTACATCCACTGCCAGTCCTCGTCCTTGGACTCCAGGATGGTCTCCGCGCCGACCGCGCCACCGGCGTTGTTCACCAGCAGGTCGCAGCGCTCGATGGCACCGGTGAAGGCGTCGACCGACGCCTGGTCGGTCACGTCCAGCTCCAGCGCCCGGCCGCCGAACTCGTCGGCGACCTCCTTCAACCGGTCCAGCCGGCGCGCGCCGACCACGACCTCGAAACCGGCGTCGGCCAGGGCTTTCGCGCTCGCGGCACCGATCCCGCTGCTCGCTCCGGTCACCACGGCCACCGGCGTTGGCTTGCCCATCGAAATCCTCCTCGAAGCTCGCGCGTCGGGCCCAACCTAACCTGCCGGATCCGCACCCGGGTGCCTCAACGCGCGTCGGGGTCGTCCTTCGGGCGGGCGCGCAGGTGGGCCCGTTCGCCCTGCTTGCCGAAGAGGCTGAGGAATTCGACGGTCTGGTCGTCGGCGGGACCGAACCAGTGCGGGACGCGGGTGTCGAACTCCGCGGCCTCACCGGGGGACAGGACCAGGTCGTGCTCGCCGAGGATCATCCGCAACCGTCCGTTGAGGACGTAGAGCCACTCGTAGCCCTCGTGCGTTTGCGGAACCGGTTCGCCGCGGCGGGCCGAGGCCGGGATGATCAGCTTGTAGGCCTGGATGCCCCCGGCGCGCCGGGTCAGCGGCAGCATCGTCATGCCGCCGCGCTTGATCGGCCGCAGGTGCAGCCGGGGATCCCCGGTCGGCGGGGCGTCGACGAGCTCGTCGAGGGTGACGCCGTGCGCCTTGGCCAGCAGCAGCAGCAGTTCCAGCGTCGGCTTCCGGGAACCGGATTCCAGCCGCGACAGGGTGCTCACCGAGATGCCGGTGGCGTTCGAGAGGTCCGCGAGAGTCGTCTCGCGCTGCCGTCGCAGCGCCCGCAACCGCGGTCCCACGGCTTCCAGCGCTTGCCCGAATTCCCCGTCCACCGCTCCAGTTTGCCATCGCGGCAAGCTCGATTGCCACCGGGCTCACCCGGATGCGCTCAGCCGTCGTTGCGGTAGATCTCGTCGTAGCGCGAGGCCTTCTTCGCGCGGGCCTCGGCGTGCGCGGCCTCGCGGGTCGCCCGGCCGGTGCCGATGGGGAAGCCGTGCTTGTGCAGCCGGTACTCGCAGGTGTGCTCCATGTAGGACAGCGAGTACCACAACGCCAGGATGACGCCGCCGAGCACCGCCATCGCCCGGATCCACAGCGGGCCCGGCAGCAGCAGGAACAGCAGCCCGGGGGAGATCTGCACAAGGCTGCGGGCGGCGTGCCGCAGCACCCAGGTCCGGCAGGTGACGTCGTGCAGCACCCAGTCGCGGTACCGGTTGGGCAGGCGGCCGCCGAAGGCGTACCAGATCCACCGCGGCGGGTCCGGGCGCTTCGGCCGGGAGTCAGGGTGTCGGCTCACACCCAATGCTTAGCACACTAACTATTAGCGCGTCGTGGAATGTGGGTAAGCTGACCCCGTGCAGACCCCCGACCTGGGCGAGGACCCGCTCGCGCTCGACCGCCAGGTGTGCTTCGCCCTGTCGGTCGCCTCCCGCAACGTCATCTCCCTGTACCGGCCGCTGCTGGCGCCGATGAACCTCACGCACCCGCAGTACCTGGTGATGCTCGCGCTGTGGGAGCGCTCGCCGCGCTCGGTCACCGACCTCTGCGAGGCCCTGCACGCCGACGCGGCCACCCTCTCGCCCCTGCTCAAGCGGCTGGAGACGGTCGGGTACGTGGTGCGCACCCGCAGCCGCAGCGACGAGCGCAGGCTCGAGGTCGCGCTCACCGGCGAAGGCGAGCGCCTGCGGGCCGAGGCGGAGAAGATCCCCTACGAGATCGTCAAGACCCTGGGCGTGGAGCTCTCCGAGCTCGAAGAGCTCCACCTGGCCCTGGGCAAGGTCATCGCCGCCAGCAGGCGCGCGCTGGACGCCAGGTGATCACTTCCGGAACGGTCCGGTGATCTCGTAGGTGTAGCCGTCGCCGCTGTTGCCGGCCGGGCCGCGCTGCGAGGAGAAGTACAGCCGGTCACCGGCCGGGTTGAACGCCACCCCGCACAGCTCCGACTCGTCCTGGCCGGTCACCCGCAGGAACGGCGCCACCACGTCGTCCGGTGTGATCAGGCAGATCTCCATGTTCCCGCCGTCCTCGGCGACGTAGAGGTCGCCGGCCGGGGCGCCGGTGATGTTGTCCACACCCGACAGCGGGCCGTCCTGGGTGAGGTCGTCGTCGTAGGCGATGTTGAGGACGTTGTTGACCGCGTCGTAGGCCCAGACGCGGTTGTCGCCCTTGGTGGTGAAGAAGCAGGTGCCGTTGCGGTAGTAGGCGCCCTCGCCGCCGTCGAAGACCCGCGCCGCGTCGACCTGGTGGCGGGTGCGGACCGTCGCGCCCGTCGGATCCGGGACGTCGACCCAGGTCAGCGCGCCATCGGCCTCGGCGAGCACCTGCAGCGTCCCGGCCGACATGTCGCCCCAGGTCGTGGGCACGAAGCGGTAGAAGTTGCCGTCGGACTCGTCCTCGGTCAGGTAGACGACCGCGCGGTCCGGGTCGGCGGCAGCGGCCTCGTGCTTGAACCGGCCCATCGCGTCGCGGCGGATCGGCTCGCCGCCCCACGGATCGGTCTCGAAGACGTAGCCGCGGTCGGTCTCCTCGCAGGACAACCACGTGTTCCACGGCGTCGCGCCGCCGGAGCAGTTCAGCGTGGTGCCGGACAGGATGGTGTAGGCGCCGGTGATGGTGGCGGCGGCGTCGAAGCGCAGCGCGCTGACCCCGCCGGTGCCCAGCGGAAGCTCGGAGTTGGACACGTAGATCCAGCCGTCGCCGTCGGCGAAGCACGCGCCGCCGTCCGGCGCTCCGTGCCAGATGTGCCCGGTGCCCGCGACCTGCTCGCCGGTGTGGGCGAGCACGCGGCTGGTGAAGTTCGCGGGCAGCTCCAGGCCGTTGGCGTCGGCCGGCTGCAGCGGGCCGTACGGGCTGGGCCCGGTCTGCGCGGGGTAGGCGATGGCTTCGCGGGTCACGCTGAAGCTGAAGGCCACAGCGGCACCGCCGGTGACGGCGGCGCGCAGGAAGGTGCGACGTTCCACGGCTTTCCTCCGGTGCGAGGTGGGATGCACGGCGTTCGGGCATCGCGACCGTAGATCGACATCCGGGGACGGATCACCGCGAGAAGGATGAACAGTGCGTGTAAGGCACCAGAACCGCCGGTGGTGCCGACGCGTCCACAGTGGTCAGAGCCGGTGGTTGAGGTGCGGTGATGGGCCGGCCGGGTGGAAACGCCGCTACGCGTACGGGAAATCCGGCAACCGGCGCTCGAGGAACGCGGTGACGCCTTCGGCGGTCTCGCCGGTCTCGCCGGCCACCTCGTGCCAGTGCGCGGCGCGCTCGCCCAGCGGCTGCCGCAGCGCGGCCAGGTCGACCAGCTCCTTGGCCGCGCGCACGCTCAGCTGCGAACGGCCCGCGATCGTGCCGGCCAGCTCGGCCACCCGCGCCGCCGGGTCGGCGACGACCTCGTCGACCAGCCGCATCCCCAGCGCGCGCTCGGCGTCGAAGAAGTCCGCCGAGAACAGCAGCAACTTCGCCGCCGACGGGCCGACCAGCTCGGTCAACCGCTCGATGCTCGACGACGGGTACACCACGCCGAGCTTGGCCGGGGTGATGCCGAAGCGGGCGGACTCGGCGGCGATGCGCAGATCGCAGGCCGCCGCGAGCTGGCAGCCGCCGCCGATGCACAGGCCGTTGATCAGCGCGATCGTCGGCAGCGGGCAGTCCAGCAGCGCTCGCTCCGCGGGCTCGGTCGCACTGCCCTCCGGCCCCTCGATCCGGTGCAGCTCGGAGATGTCGGCCCCGGCGCAGAACGCGTCACCGGCGCCGGTGAGCACGACGACCCGCACCTGGGGGTCGTCGGTGATCTCGGCGAGCAGTTCGGGCAGCCGGTGCCACATCGCGGCGTTCATCGCGTTGCGCTTGCCGGAGTTGTCGATCGTGATCCGCGCCACGTTCTGATCGACTTCCAGCCCCAGTCGGCCGTCGCTCATGCCGCCTCCATGCACCAGTCCTGCTGTCGTCCGGCGGATCGTAACCGCAGATCGACACCCGTGGCCCGCAGTGGTGTCCGGCCTAACGAAGATCCTCCTGCTCACCTGATCGGGTCGGGCGGGGCGACGGGTCTAGCCTTGCCCGGTCGTGCGAAGAACGCGAACAACCGTGAGGATTTCAGCAGTGTTCACGCGGAAGGGTGGCAACAGGATGGACGAGGAGACCCGCAGCCGGCTGGCGGAGATCCGCTCGCTGGCGGAGGAGCTGTTCCCGGAGACGATCGAGGCCGAGATAGGCCGCGCCCGGGTGGAGGCCTACCAGGCGGGGATCAGGTTCGCGGCGGACTTCATCGAGCACGGCCCCAAGGAGCGCAGCCGCCCGGACGCCGACATCCCGATGCCGCGCCGGTGAACCGTCCTGATCGGACGGCGTTGGCCTCGGCGGCGGGTCCGAAGGTACAGTGCTTGACCTGCGGCGCGGGTACGGGGTGAAGGCGGGGTGCGGGAGATGGTCACCGGCAAGGTCATCAGGTTCGACGAAGTGCGCGGATACGGCTTCGTGGCACCCGACGTCGGTGGCGAGGACGTCTTCATCCACGTCAACGACCTGACCTTCGACAAGCGGCTGGTGGCTCCCGGCGTGGTCGTCGAGTTCGACCTGGAGGACAGCGACCGCGGCCCCAAGGCCTCCCACGTCCGCATCCTGCGGCAGTCCGCGGCTTCCGAGGAGCAGCCTCCCGGCGAGGAGCTCTTCGACGTGCTGTCGGCCAAGGAGTTCCACGAGACCGTCACCGAGGCGCTGCTGACCTCCGCGCCGACGATGACCGCCGAGCAGATCCTGCAGGTCCGCCAGAAGCTCACCCAGATCGCCGTCCGCCACGGCTGGGTCGACGCCTGAACGCCCTGAGCGGCAAGCGCATCCACCGCCCACCGCGCGAAACGCGGTCTGGCGCGCGGCCGAACCGCGCCCTGCGCACTTGAACGAATCAGACCGCTCCAGCGGGCGGTCATGGCCGCTCCGGCGCAACCTGGGGGACGGACTCGTCCTGGTGGAGCCGGAGGTGGTCGGCGGTGCGAGCGGTTCGAGTGCACGAGTACGAGCGGAAACCGGTCGTCGACGAGGTCCCGGACCCGGAGGTCACCGGTCCCTGGGACGTGCTGGTCGAGATCGACGCGGCCGGGGTGTGCCGCACCGACCTGCACATCATCGAGGGCCAGTGGCAGGACAAGAGCGGCGTGCAGCTGCCCTACGTCATCGGCCACGAGAACGCCGGGACGGTTCGCGCGGTCGGCTCCGCGGTCAGCAACACCGCGCCCGGGGACCGCGTCATCCTGCACCCGCTGGTGACCTGCGGGCTCTGCCGAGCCTGCCGCTCCGGGGACGACGTGCACTGCGAGAACTCCACCTTCCCCGGCATCAACGCCGACGGCGGCATGGCCGAGCTGATGCTCACCAACGCCCGCTCCGTGGTGCGCCTGGACGACGGGCTGGAGCCCGCTGAGGTCGCGGCGCTCGCCGACGCCGGGCTGACCGCCTACCACGCGGTCCGCAAGGCCGTCCCGCTGCTGCACGCCGGAACGCACGTGGTGCTCATCGGCGCCGGCGGGCTCGGCCACATCGGCCTGCAGTCGCTGCTGGCCACGACCCCCGCCGAGATCACCGTCATCGACCGGTCGCAGCAGGCCCTGGAGCTGGCGGCGCAGCTCGGCGCGCACCACGTGGTGCCGGCCGACGGTTCCCAGGTGGACACCGCGCTGGAGATCACCGGCGGCCGGGGAGCGCACGTGGTGCTCGACTTCGTCGGTGAGGGCGGCACCGAGGCCGAGGGCGTGGCGATGACCAGGCAGGCCGGTTCCTACTTCGTCATCGGCTACGGCGGGCGGGTCGACATCCCGACCATCGACGTGATCTCCCGCGAGATCAACGTGATCGGCAACCTCGTCGGCTCCTACAACGACCTCGACGAGCTGATGGCGCTCACCGCGCAGGGCAAGGTCTCGCTGCGCACCCGCACCTACTCGCTGGACGAGGCGCTCGACGCGCTCGCCGATCTCGACGCGGGCCGCATTCCCGGCGGCCGGGCGATCCTCGTGCCCTAGGAAAGGAAACCCGTCATGTACGTCAGCGGCGACGAGCAGTACTTCATCGTGGACGGTCACATCCACTTCTGGGACGGCACGCCCGCCAACCAGGCCAACCGGTACGGCACCGGGTTCCTCAACTGCTTCTACGACTACCACTCCAACCTCAGCCCGGAGGAGCACAAGTGGTCGCTGGAGCACTTCCAGGTGCAGAGCGAGCAGGACGTCCTGCACGACCTGTTCGAGGTCGGCTACGTCGACAAGGCGATCTTCCAGCCCACCTACCTGACCGACTTCTTCGTCAACGGCTTCAACACCACCGAACGCGACGGGACGCTCGCCGAGAAGTACCCGGACCGCTTCATCGTCAACGGCAGCTGGGACCCGCGCGACGAGGAGGAGGGGCTGGTGGCGCTGGAGCGGCTGACGGAGCGCTGGAACCTGCGCGGCGTGAAGCTCTACACCGCCGAGTGGAAGGGCGCCTCCAAGGGCTGGAAGCTGTCGGACCCGTGGTCCTACCGGTACCTGGACAAGTGCCAGGAGTTGGGCATCCGCAACATCCACGTGCACAAGGGACCGACGATCTACCCGCTGAACCGGGACGCCTTCGACGTGGCCGACGTCGACGACGCGGCCACCGAGTTCCCGGAGCTGAACTTCATCGTCGAGCACTGCGGTCTGCCGCGGCTGGAGGACTTCTGCTGGATCGCCACCCAGGAGCCCAACGTCTACGGCGGGCTGGCGGTGGCGATGCCGTTCATCCACTCCCGGCCGCGCTACTTCGCCCGCATCATCGGCGAGCTGCTGTACTGGCTGGACGAGAACCGCCTGACCTTCGCCAGCGACTACGCGATCTGGACGCCGAAGTGGCTGATCGAGAAGTTCGTGGACTTCCAGATCCCGGAGGACATGCAGGACGAGTACGGCGTGCTCACCCCGGACATCAAGCGGAAGGTCCTGGGGCTCAACCTGGCCCGGCTCTACGACATCGAGGTGCCGGTGCAGGTCCCGGCCGCGCGGGCGGCGGTCGCGCGATGACAGCGGCATCCACTGTGGACGTCGACGCGGTGGGCCGGGCGCTGGCCGACGTGGTCGACCCGGAGCTGGACCGGCCGATCACCGAGCTGGGATTCGTGGCCCGCTGCGAGGTCGACGGTGATCGGGTGGAGGTCGACCTGCGGCTGCCGACCTACTTCTGCGCGCCGAACTTCGCCTACCTGATGGTCTCCGACGCCCACGACGCGCTCATCGCGCTGCCCGGTGTCGGCAGCGCCGCGGTCCGGCTGCTCGACCACTTCGCCTCCGAGGAGATCAACGCCGGTGTCGCGGCGGGGGAGGGCTTCGACGCGGCCTTCCCCGGACTCTCCGCGGGTGAGCTCGACGAGCTCCGCGCGGTGTTCCTGCGCAAGGCCCACGCCGCCGAGCAGGAGCGCCTCGCCGCAGGGCTGCTCGGAGCCGGCCGCACGCACGACGAGCTCACGTCGCTGACGCTCGGCGACATCCCGGACGCGCATGCCTTGCGCCGCCACCGCCGTCGCCTCGGTTTCCGCGACGACGACGCCGCGCCGCTCCTGCTCGACGACTCCGGCCTGCCGCTCACCGTCGACGAGCTCCCCGCCCGCCTGCGCATCGCCCGCACCACCCGCTTCGGCATCGAAGCCAACAAGAGCTGGTGCCAAGGCCTCCTCCACACCCGCTACCCCCACTCCTGACGACCCCACCCCACCCGGGTTGACCGGATTTCAATGGAAATCAGAACTCCGATTTCCATTGAAATCGTGTCAACGAGGCGATGTCGGTAGTGATGATGAGTTCAGTGCGGAGTGAAATCAATGGTCCGTTGGCGGTGTCCGGGTGACGAGAGAGGGGCTGTCGAGCGGATGAGGGTCAGACCGGGGGCAGCGGCTGGCGGTGGCCGACGAGGTCGGCGAAGGGATCGCCAGTGGTGGCGAGGCGATCCAGCACCGTGCGGATGGTCCAGCGGTCCGGGGTGAGGTCGGGATCGTCGAGCTCGTCCCACTCGAGGGGAACCGAGACCGGGGCGCCGGGGCGCGGGCGAGCGCTGTAGGGAGCGACGAGCGTCTTGTTGAGGACGTTCTGCGTGTAGTCCAGTCGCGCCAGGCCGCGTCGCTCGGACTTCGCCCACGACCAGCTCACCAGCTCCGGCACGGTGTTTCCGACGGCGCGGGAGACCTTCTCCGCCCAGGCCCGGGTTTCGGCGTAGGTGTAGCGCGGTTCGATCGGCACCCAGATCTGGACCCCGCGCTGCCCGGTCACCTTCGGCTTCGCCACCACCCCCAGGTGCTCCATCGCCGCCCGGTGCAGCCGGGCCAGCGTCAGCACGTCGTCGAAGCTGGTCTGCTCGCCGGGGTCGATGTCGAACAGCGCCCAGGTGGGGTGCTCGACGTCGTCGATCGGCGAGGTCCACGGGTGCAGCTCCAGCGCGGCGTAGTTGGCCAGCCAGGCCAGGGCTGCGGGGCTGTCCGGCACGATGTAGCGCTTCACGTCGTCGTCATCGGCGCCCGGGTACTCCCAGGTGCGCAGCCAGTCCGGTGCGTGGCTGGGGGCTTCCTTGTGCCAGAAGCCGGGGGAGTCCACGCCGTTGGGGAAGCGGTGGCTGTTCAACGCCCGATCGGCCAGGTACGGCAGCATCACCGGCGCGATCCGAGCGTGGTAGGCGACCAGCTCGCGCTTGGTGATCGGCTCTTCGCCGTCGAGGCCGGGGAAGAGGACCTTGTCGAGGTTGGTCAGCGAGATCCGGTGGCCCTGCAGCTCCCAGGTCCCCTTGGTCTTGAGCCGCTCCAGCTCGTCGAGTTCGGCGTCGGTCGGCGGGTCCCAGTTCGGGCGGAGCCGGATCTCGGCGCGATCGGCCGGCAGGTCGCCGCGCCACATCGCCTCCGGGGCGGCGGCGACCTCCTCGTTGGTGCGACCGCTCTTGACCGACACCGGGTGCTGCTCGGGGTCCCAGCCGTCCTCGGCGTGCTCGTCGCGCTTGTGCAGCAGCAGCCACTGCTTCTCACCGCGCCGGACCAGCACGAACCGCCCGCGCAGCTTCTCGCCGTGCAGCTCGAAGTGCAGGGTGCCGGCCTCCAGCGCGGCGGCCGGGTCGTCCTCTCCCGGCGTCCAGGTGCCGCGATCCCACACGATCACGTCGCCGCCGCCGTACTCGCCGGCCGGGATGGTGCCTTCGAAGTCGGCGTACTCGAGGGGGTGGTCCTCGACCTGCACGGCCATCCTGCGCACCGACGGGTCCAGCGTCGGCCCCTTGGGCACCGCCCAGCTCAGCAGCGCGCCGTCGAACTCCAGGCGCAGGTCGTAGTGCTTGCGGCGGGCGCGGTGGCGTTGCACGACGAACCGGTCGCCGGTGCCGGTGGCGCTCTCGCCGCGCGGCTCGGCGGTGCGCTCGAAGTCGCGCTTCTGCCGGTAGGTCGCCAGCCGACCCTCGTTCATCGGCTCAGCGTGCCACGCCGGGCGGCTGGTCACATCCGTCGTGGTCCCAGCTGATCGCCGGGCGGGCGGAATGCCCGTAGAATTGGTTGAAAACGAAAGGAGTTCGGCCATGCCGCAACCGCGAGGAGCCGAGTTGGAGGCCGTCCGCGCTCGTCGCGACGAGCTCCGCGACCGGTACCTGAAGCAGAGCGCGCAGCGCCCGGCACCGACGGTCAAGGGCTTCCACCACGTGGCGCTGATCTGCAAGGACGTCGAGGAGACCATCCGCTTCTACCAGGAGCTGCTGGGCTTCCCGCTGGTCGAGCTGGTGGAGAACCGCGACTACGCGGGCTCCAGCCACTTCTTCTTCGACGTCGGCAACCGGAACCTGCTGGGGTTCTTCGACTTCCCCGGTCACGACCACCCGCCGTTCCAGGAGACCATCGGCGCGGTGCAGCACATCGCGCTGTCGACCGACGCCGAGAACTTCGCCGCCGCCCGCGGGCGCCTCGACGAGGCCGGCATCGCCTACACCGGTCCCGACCGGGGCGTCGACGACAGCCTCTACATCCGCGACCCCAACGGCATCGGCCTGGAGTTCTACCGCGAGGAACTCGCCGTGTTCAACGGCACGCCACTGCTGGAGGACTGACCGCGCACGATTTCCATTGAGGTGTTCTCAGTAGGGGTTAGGTCAGGCGGCCGTGTTCGTGGTGGGTGAGTACGAGTGCTGCTTGGACGATGCGGCCGATTTTGCGGGGGCTGGTGGTGAAGTGGCGTAGTGCTTGC
>NZ_JAWLNX010000004.1:0-4098 GCF_035320975.1 Saccharopolyspora mangrovi
TCAGGGTCACGTTGACGCTGATGCCCTCGCCGATCACCTTCGTGATCGCCGGCAGGCCCGCCAGCGTGGCCGGGATCTTGACCATCAGGTTCGGCCGGTCCACGGCCTTCCACAGATCGATCGCCTCGGCGACCGTCTTGTCCGTGTCGTGCGCCAGCCGCGGGTCGACCTCCAGGGAGACCCGGCCGTCCACACCACCGGTGGACTCGTAGACGTTGCGGAAGATGTCCGCCGCGTCGCGCACGTCGGCCGTGGTGAGCTCGCGGATCGTGTCGTCCACGCTCGCACCGCGTGCCGCCAGGTCCTTGACCTTGTCGGCGTAGTCGGCGGCGTTGGACAGCGCGTTGGCGAAGATCGTCGGGTTGCTGGTGACCCCGACGACGGCCTGGTCGGTGATCAGCTGGGCGAGGTTGCCCGAGCTGATGCGCTGGCGGGACAGGTCGTCCAGCCAGATCGAAACTCCGGCCTCGGTCAGGGCCTTGAGGTTCGCGTTGGTCGTCACAGAAATTCCTCCGCTCACGCCTGCTCGGCGTTGCTCAGGCTGCGTCGAGCAGCTGCGACAACGGCTTCGGTGGTGATGCCGAACTGCTCGTAAAGGGTCTTGTAGTCCGCCGAGGCACCGAAGTGCTCCAGCGACACCGACTCACCGGCGTCCTTGACGAACCGGTACCACGGCATGGCGATGCCCGCCTCGACCGAGACGCGGGCCTTCACCGAGCTCGGCAGCACCGACTCGCGGTAGGCCTCGTCCTGGGCGTCGAACCACTCGACGCACGGGAACGAGACGACGCGGGTGGCCACGCCCTCGGCCTCGAGGGCCTGGCGGGCCTCCACGGCCAGCTGGACCTCGGAACCGGTGGCCATCAGGATCAGGTCCGGGTTGCCGTTGGCGGCGTCGGCCAGGACGTAACCGCCCTTGGCGACGCCCTCGGGGGTCACGCCCTCCAGCGTCGGAACGCCCTGACGGGTCAGCGCCAGGCCGGCCGGGCCGGTGGGGTTCTCCAGGATCGCCTTCCACGCGGCGGCGGTCTCGTTGGCGTCCGCCGGGCGGACCAGCGAGAAGCCGGGGATCGCGCGCAGCGAGGCGACGTGCTCGATCGGCTGGTGCGTCGGGCCGTCCTCGCCCAGGCCGATGGAGTCGTGCGTCCAGACGAAGATCGACGGCACCTTCATCAGGGCCGCCAGGCGCACCGCCGGGCGCATGTAGTCGCTGAACACCAGGAACGTGCCGCCGTACGGGCGGGTGCCGCCGTGCAGGGCGATGCCGTTGAGGATCGCGCCCATCGCGTGCTCGCGGATGCCGAAGTGCAGCGTCCGGCCGTAGGGGTTGGCCGACCAGGCGTCGGTGGAGATCGACTCCGGGCCGAACGAGGGCTGGCCCTTCATCGAGGTGTTGTTGCTCTCGGCGAGGTCCGCCGAACCGCCCCACAGCTCGGGCAGCACGTCGGCCAGCGCGTTGAGGACCTCACCCGAGGCCTTGCGGGTGGCGACGCCCTTGCCGTCGGCCTCCCAGCTCGGCAGCTTCTCGGCCCAGCCGGCCGGCAGCTCGCGGGCGGTCAGCCGGTCCAGCAGCGCCTTGCGCTCCGGGTTGGCGGTGGCCCACGTGTCGAAGTCGGCCTGCCACTCGGCGCGGGCCTTCTTGCCGCGCTCGACGACCTCGCGGGCGTGCGCGAGCACGTCGGTGTCGACCTGGAAGGACTGCTCCGGGTCGAAGCCCAGCGCCTTCTTGACCTCGGCGACCTCGTCGCCGCCCAGCGCGGCGCCGTGGGCCTTGCCGGTGTTCATCTTCGTCGGCGCCGGGTAACCGATGACCGTGCGCAGCACGATCAGGGTCGGGCGGGCGGTCTCGGCCTTGGCGGTCTCGATGGCCGCCAGCAGACCCTGCACGTCCTCACCGCCGTGGACGGTGAGCACCTGCCAGCCGTAGGCCTCGTAGCGCTTGGCGGTGTCCTCGGACAGCGCGATGCCGGTGTTGTCCTCGATGGAGATCTCGTTCGCGTCGTAGATCACCGTGAGGTTGCCCAGCTGCTGCGTGCCGGCCAGCGAGGACGCCTCGGAGGTCACGCCCTCCTCGATGTCGCCGTCGGAGGCGATCACGTAGATGTGGTGGTCGAACGGGCTCTCACCCGCACCGGCCTCCGGGTCGAACAGCCCGCGCTCGCGACGCGCGGCCATCGCCATGCCGACCGCGGTCGACAGGCCCTGGCCCAGCGGACCGGTCGTGGTCTCCACACCCTTGGTGTGCCCGTACTCCGGGTGGCCCGGGGTCAGCGAACCCCACTTGCGCAGCTGCTTGAGGTCCTCGACCTCCAGGCCGTAGCCGGAGAGGAACAGCTGCACGTACAGCGTCAGGCTCGAGTGCCCGGCCGAGAGCACGAAGCGGTCGCGGCCGATCCACTCCGGGTCGGTGGGGTCGTGCCGCATGACGCGCTGGAACAGGGCGTAGGCGGCGGGCGCGAGGCTCATCGCGGTGCCCGGGTGGCCGCTTCCGCAGTTCTCCACCGCGTCGGCGGCGAGCACGCGCGCGGTGTCCACGGCGCGCTGATCCAGCTCGGTCCAGTCGTTGGGCAGTCGCTTGGTGGTCAAGCGGGCAAGGTCGTCGGTGACGGACACGGACGCAGCTCCAGTTTTCCTTCGGCGGTATTTCCCTCAACGCGGCGAACGGTCCGCTGGACCGATTCGAACCGCAGTTATCCCTCGTCCGTCGGGCAGCCTAGTCTCCTGCGATCAGGCGCCCGGCGGCCCGTTTGAGAAACGGTGTCGCCCCACTGCTGAACCAGCCTCGACCTGCGAGGATCGCCCTCAGACGTGGGGGAGCCGGCGATTCGTCGACCAGCGTGCACCAGAACCGGTCTGCGCGCTGATGGGCTGCCGGAAACGCGGCTGATCGCCGAACGGTGCCAGTTTAGCCCTTACCCGGCGTGAACAGGCCCACTCGCACCCGCGCGCGACGACCTTCAGTAGCGCGACTACTATTGCTCAACGGTTCGGTTCCGTTCTTCGGGGAACCGGCGGGAGCGTGGTCGGCAAGTGCGGGGAGTGTCATGTCGTCGGTGAGCGCAGCGTCGTGACCACCGCCGCCGAACTCTCCGGTCAGCCCGTCCGCAAGGCCGCTGACCTGCTCAAAGCCTACCTGGGGCTGGTCAAGCCGCGGGTCATCGAGCTGCTGCTGGTCACCACCATCCCGGCCATGCTGCTGGCCGTGCGCGGGATCCCCTCGCCCTTGCTGGTGCTGGCGACGCTGGTCGGCGGAACGATGGCGGCCGGCAGCGCCAACGCGCTGAACTGCGTCGTCGACGCCGATATCGATCAGGTGATGAAGCGCACGCGGGCCCGGCCGCTGGTGCGGCACACGGTGTCCAACCGGCACGCGCTGATCTTCGGCATCGCGCTGGGCGTCGGATCGTTCCTGGTGCTGTGGGCCTCGACGAACCTGCTGGCCGGTGCGCTGGCCGTGGCCACGATCCTGTTCTACGTCTTCATCTACACGATGGTCCTCAAGCGGCGGACCGCGCAGAACATCGTGTGGGGCGGTGCCGCCGGGTGCATGCCGGTGGTGATCGGCTGGGCCGGGGTGACCGGAAGCGTGGACTGGCCCGCGCTGGTGATGTTCGGCGTGGTGTTCTTCTGGACGCCGCCGCACACCTGGTCGCTGGCGATGAAGTACAAGGACGACTACGAGCGCGCCGGGGTCCCGATGCTGCCCGTGGTGGCGAGCCCGACGGCGGTGTCCCGGCGGATCGTGCTGTTCACCTGGCTCATGGTGCTGTGGACGTTGCTGCTGGTCCCGGCCGCGGGCTGGCTCTACGCCGCCTTCGCGGTCCTCTCCGGCGCCTGGTTCATCGTGCTGGCCCACCGCCTGCACGCCGCCACCAGGCGAGGCGTCGAGACCAAGCCGATGCGCCTGTTCCACATGTCCAACACGTACCTGATGATCGTCTTCGTGGCCCTCGCGGTGGACTCCGCCCTCAGCTTCCCCGTCCTCGGCTGGCCCTGGTAGGCCACCCCACCCGGGCAGCGGGATTCGAATTTCGCGCGAAATTCGACCCGGCCCAGTCGGGGGGCGAAGTGGGGCCCGCAGAGGAGAAAACGACGCGG